>NZ_CALRZC010000160.1:0-20138 GCF_943372545.1 Variovorax sp. YR752
GAAGGCGACACCGGGCACGCCCAGCATCTCGCGCTGCGTCGCGCCCAGCACCTCGAAGGGCCGCAGGTGCGTGCCTTCGCCCATCAGCCAGACGTCCAGGTCGCCGAGCACCGGCGGGAAGCGGTAGGGGTCGTCCAGGGTCGTGCCGCTGCCGTCGGCCCAGCGCAGCTGCAGCCGGTAGTCGGTCGATGCGTTCGCGGGGTAGGGGCCTTCGAAGAACCCGTCGGCATGGCGTTCGCTCAGCACAGCGAGCTGCCGGCTGCCATCGGCCGTCCAGGCCTCGACCTGTGCGGCGCCGGGCTGGAAGCTGCGCAGCCAGCGCCGTCCGTCCTTGTCGGTGTGCATGCCCAGCACGGAGAACGGGTCGCGGTGGCGGCCGGCCACCACGGCATGGACGGCGTCGAGATCGAGCATGCGCGTCAGGCCGGCAGTTCGACCGTGCGGCGGAAGGCCTTGCCGGCACCGTCGAACAGATGGCATTGCTCGGGCATCAGGCGCAGCGTGATCGGTGCGCCGGGTGACTGCGTGGCGTGGCCCTCGACACGCAGCGTGACCAGCGGCGACTCCGGTGCGATGTCGAGGTAAAGCAGCGACTCGTCGCCGAGCCGCTCCATCTGGCGCAGCTTGACGTGCAGCTGGCAGCCCTCGCCGACATCGCCATGCAAGAGGTGTTCGGGCCGGATGCCGAGCGACACCGGCGCGCCGGCCGCCGTGCCGCGCGCGTCGACCGCCGCCGTGATCTGCTCGCCGTGCACCTCGACCACCGCGTGGCTCTCCTCGGCACGCACCAGCTTGCCTGGCATCACGTTCATCTTCGGGCTGCCGATGAACTCGGCGACGAACAGGTTCTGCGGCCGGTGGTAGAGGTCCATCGGCGAGCCGAACTGCGCGACGCTGCCCTGGTCCTGCACGCCCTGGCCGGCGCGCAGCAGCACGATCTTGTCGGCCAGCGTCATCGCCTCGACCTGGTCGTGGGTCACGTAGATCATGCTGGCCTTGCCGATGTCGTGGTGCAGCTTGGCGATCTCCAGCCGCGTCTGCACGCGCAGCGCGGCGTCGAGGTTGGACAGCGGCTCGTCGAACAGGAACACGTCCGGCTCCTTGACGATCGCGCGGCCGATCGCCACGCGCTGGCGCTGCCCGCCGGAGAGCTGCTTGGGCAGGCGATCGAGCAGCGGCGTGAGCTGCAGGATGTCGGCCGCCTTCTTCACCTTGCGCTCGATCTCGGCCTTGTCCGAGCCCATCACCTGCAGGCCGAAGGCCATGTTCTGCTCCACCGTCATGTGCGGGTAGAGCGCATAGCTCTGGAACACCATCGCCACGCCGCGCTTGGCCGGCGGCAGCTTGTTCATCGGCTTGTCGCCGATCAGCAGCTCGCCCTCGGTGATGCTCTCCAGCCCGGCGACCATGCGCAGCAGCGTCGACTTGCCGCAGCCCGAGGGGCCGACGAAGACGCAGAACTCGCCGCGGCCGATGGTCAGGTTGGCGTTGTTGATCGTCCAGGGCAGCCCCGGGGCGTATCGCTTGCAGATGTTCTTGAAGTCGATGCGGGACATGGCGGGCTCGTGGTGAAGTGGGTGGGGTTCACACCAGGCGGGCGAACAGAACGCCCCAGGGCGCGAAGTCGACGGTGCTGCCGCGCAGCGTGGCACCCGTTGCGCCGCTGTCGGCCAGCGGCTGCGGCGTGCCGAGATCGGCGGGCAGGGTCAGCGAGGCGGCACGTTCGCTGAAGTTGAAGGCACACAGCACACGCTGGCCCTCATGGCTGCGCACGTAGGCGAGCACCTGCTCGTGCACCGGCAGCAGGTCCATCCCGCCGTGGATCAGCGCCGGCTGCGTGCGCCGCCAGTCGAGCAGGTGGCGGTAGTGGTTCAGCAGCGAGCCGGCGTCGGCCTCCTGGCGGTCGACGGCGAGCGCGCGGTGGCTCTCGGCCACCGGCAGCCAGGGCTTGTCGCTGCCGAAGCCGAGCTGCGCATCGGCCGACGACCAGGGCATCGGCGTGCGGCAGCCGTCGCGGCCCTTGAACTCGGGCCACATCGTGATGCCGTAAGGGTCCTGCAGGTTCTCGAAAGCGATCTCGGCCTCGGGCAGGCCCAGTTCGTCGCCCTGGTAGATGCAGGAGCTGCCGCGCAGGCTGAGCTGCAGCGCGATCGCGGCGCGCAGCAGGCCGGCTGGCGGCTTCGATCCGCCCCAGCGCGTGGCCACGCGCGGGATGTCGTGGTTGCTGATCGCCCAGCACGGCCAGCCGCTGCCGACCACCTCGGCGAAGCGGCTGAACACGCGGTGCAGGTAGGGCGCGTCGTGCGGCGTGCCGAGCAGGTCGAAGCAGTAGGCCATGTGGAGCTTGTCGCCCCCGGCGGTGTACTCGGCCACACGCGCCAGCCCGTCGTCGTCGCCGATCTCACCGACCATGGTGGTGTCGGGGTACTGGTCGACCAATGCGCGAAGCTTCTGCAGAAAGGCCAGGTTCTCCGGCTGGCTCTTGTCGAAGCGGTGCCACTGCCAGCCGTACGGATTGGTGGCGGGCACGGCCGGGTCGCTGCCGTCGGGCGCGCCGCGGGCCGGGTTGCTGCGCAGCTTCCGGTCGTGGAAGTAGAAGTTGACGACGTCGAGCCGGTAGCCGTCGACGCCGAAGTCCAGCCAGAACTTCACGCAGTCGAGCACGGCCTCCTGCACCGCGGCGCAATGGAAGTTCAGGTCCGGCTGGCTGGTCAGGAAATTGTGCAGGTAGTACTGCTTGCGTCGCGTGTCCCACTGCCAGGCGCTGCCGCCGAAGATCGACAGCCAGTTGTTCGGCGGCGTGCCGTCGGGCATGGCGTCGGCCCAGACGTACCAGTCGGCCTTGGGGTTGTCACGGCTCGAACGGCTCTCGACGAACCAGGGGTGCTGGTCGGCGGTGTGCGAATACACCTGGTCGACCATCACCTTCAGGCCGAGCTGGTGCGCGCGGTCGACCAGCGTGCGAAAGTCGGAGAGCGTGCCGAACATCGGGTCGACATCGCGGTAGTCGCTGATGTCGTAGCCGAAGTCCTTCATCGGGCTCTTGAAGAAGGGCGACAGCCAGACCGCATCGGCACCGAGCGTCGCGACATGCTCGAGCCGTCGCGTGATGCCCGGCAGGTCGCCGATGCCGTCGCCATTGCTGTCCTGGAAGCTGCGCGGGTAGATCTGGTAGATCACGCCGCCGCGCCACCAGCCGCTGTTGGGCGCCTTGTTCGAACGGCTCACGATCAGCCCTTGACGGCGCCCGCCGTCAGGCCGGAGACGATCTTGCGCTGGAACAGCAGCACCAGGATCACCAGCGGCACGGTGACGATCACCGAGGCGGCCATGATGCTGCCCCAGGGCACCTCGTAGGCCGTGGCGCCGGTGATCAGCGAGATGCTGACCGGCACGGTGCGTTCGGTGTCCTCGTTGACGAAGGTCAGCGCGAACAGGAACTCGTTCCACGCGCCGATGAAGGCGAGCAGCCCGGTGGACACCAGCGCCGGCCACAGCAGCGGCATGAAGACCTGGAAGATGATGCGCAGCGGCCCGCAGCCGTCCATGATCGCCGCCTCTTCCAGCTCCTTGGGCAGGCCGCGCATGAAGGTGGTCAGCACCCAGACGGTGAAGGGCAGCGTGAAGATGGTGTAGGGCACCACCAGGCCGATCGCGCGGTTGTACAGGCCGATCGCCTGCATCAGCTCGAACATGCCCGACAGCACGGCCACCTGCGGGAACATCGACACCGCCAGGATGGTCAGCAGCAGCGCGGCCTTGCCCTTGAACTGTATGCGGCCGAGCGCGTACGACGCGGTGATCGCCATCAGCAGCGCGATGGCCACCGTCACCGTGGCCACCATCACCGAGTTCAGCAGATGCCGCCCGAAGGGCTGCCGGCCCTCGAACAGCTGCACGTAGTTGCGGAAGGTCGGTTCCTTCGGCAGCAGGCTGGTGTCGAACAGCGCGGTGCCGGTCTTGAAGGAGGTCGCGATGGTGTACAGGAAGGGGTAGACCGAGATGATCACCACGATCGCCGCCAGGGCGTACAGCACGATGCTGCCCCACAGCGGGCGGTCGGTCTCCGCGCTCGGCATGCTCATGGTTGAACCTCCGCGCTTCGCGCTGCGGTGCGAGCCACTTCGGGCGGCCGGGCGTGGCTCATGACGACTCCTCCGACAGCTTGACCCGTGCGGCGCGCAGGAACAGCACCGCCGAGATGAAGATGATCAGCGTCAGCGAGGTCGAGGCAGCCGAGCCGAAGCCGAGGTTGCCGTTGTCGACCATCTCGCGGCGCACGAAGCCGGACATGCTGATCGTGCTGCTGCTGTTGGAGGTCAGCACGAAGATCAGGTCGAAGATGCGCAGCGCGTCGAGCAGGCGGAACACCACCGCGACCATCAGCGGGCCCTTGATCAGCGGCAGCGTGACCTTGAGGAACACACGCAGCGGGTGCACGCCGTCGACACGCGCCGCCTCGTAGCAGTCCTTGGGCAGTGTCTGCAGCGCGGCGAGGATCAAGAGCGCCATGAACGGTGTGGTCTTCCACACGTCGACCGCGACCACCGTCCACAGCGCGTAGTCCGGGTCGGCGGTCCAGGCGATCTTCTGCGCGATGAAGCCCCAGTCGACCAGCAACTGATTGATCAGGCCGAACTGGTCATGCAGCATCCAGCCCCACATCTTGGCCGACACGATGGTCGGGATCGCCCAGGGGATCAGCACCGCGGTGCGCACCAGCATGCGCCCCCTGAACTCCTGGTTGAGCAGCATCGCCACGCCGAGGCCGCACAGGGTCTCGAGCACCACCGAGACGATCGAGAACTTGAAGGTGTTGGCGATCGACACACCCCAGTCGCTGGCCCAGAAGCCCTCGGTGTAGTTGGGGTTGGCGAACAGGCCGAACTCGCCGACATAGTTCGCCAGGCCGACGAACTTGCTGGCCGAGATGTCGTTGATGTTCGTCTCGGTCAGGCTGAACCAGATCGACCGTGCCAGCGGCCAGCCGGCGACCAGCGCCATCAGCAGCAGCATCGGGACGAGGAAGGCCCAGGCAACACGGGTGCGGTCGTTCATCGTGGCCTCGTGCAGGAGGAAGAGACGGCGGGCAGCGCGCGAGCCGGAGGGCGGCGCGCTGCCGGGCGGATCAACGCATCACCAGCCGGTGCGCTTGACCTGCTTGAGCTTGCCTTCGAGCTTCTTCAGCGCGTCGGCGCCGTTGCTCTTCTTCGACAGCACCTCGTGGGTGGCGTCCCAGAACGCGCGGCTGACCTCGGGGTACTTCAGGCCGGTGACCGTGGCCGGGCGCGCCACCGCGCCGGTGAACACGGGCAGCAGGTCGCCCATGAACTGGTTGGCCTTGACGATCTCGGCGTCCTTGTAGAGGTCGACGATGGTCGGGTTGTAGGAGCCGCCGATCGCACGCTTCTTCTGGATGTCGGCGCTGGTCATGTGCATCACCAGGTCGGCCGCGGCGTCGATGTTCTTCGAGTACTTGTTGACCGCCAGTTGCCAGCCACCCAGCGTGGCCGACTTCTTGCCACCCGGGCCGGCCGGCAGCGCCGCGACGCCGACCTTGCCCTTGATCGGGCTGTCCGGCGCCTGCGCCAGCGACCAGGCGTACGGCCAGTTGCGCATGAACAGCGCCTTGCCGTTCTGGAACACGCCGCGCGCATCTTCCTCGCCATAGTTCAGCACGCCGCCCGGGGCGATGGTGCCGATCCAGGTTGCCGCGGTGTCCAGCGCCTTGGCGGCGTTGGGGTTGTTGATGGTGATGTTGCCGGCCTTGTCGATGATCTCGCCGCCGCCGAAGCTGGCCACCCACTCGAGCGCGTCGCAGGTCAGGCCCTCGTAGGCCTTGGCCTGGAAGACGAAGCCCTGGAAGTCGGCGACGCCGGCCTTGCGCTCGCCGTCGATGACCTTCTTCGCCGCGGCGGCCAGTTCGTCCCAGGTCTCGGGCACCTTGGCGCCGTACTTCTCGAGCAGGTCCTTGCGGTAGAACAGCAGGCCCGCGTCGGTGAAGAAGGGCATGCCCAGCAGCTTGCCGTCGACGGTGTTGTTGGCGACGATGGCCGGGAAGTGCTTGGCCTCCGCGCCCTTGCTGTACTTCTTCAGGTCGACCAGGTGGTCCTTGATCACGCCGGGCCAGACCACGTCGATCATCAGCACGTCGATGTCGGCCGACTTGGCGGCGAACTGCTGGCGCAGCAGCGCCAGGTTGTCGGTGGTGCTCGCCGGCGGGGTGTACATCTTCACCGTGTGGCCGGCCTTCTTGCCCCACTCTTCGGCGTACTTGCCGCACCACTCCAGGTCGGCGGCGTTCGAGCCACAGGAGATGGTGATGGTGGCGGCCAGCGCGCCGGGCAGCGCGCCGAGGGTGAGCGCCGCGGCGGCGACGAGCTGGGTGAGGGTTGCTTTCATTCCGTGTCTCCGATCAGGGTCAATCTGGCCGGCGCTGAGTGCGGCGTACGGTGCGTCGCGCGGCGTCGGTCGGGGGCGGTGAGCACGTTCTGGAATGCGTGCTTCATGTCACAGTGTTCTATCCCGAAAGCGATTTGGATGCTATCCAAACCGCTTTGAGAGTCACCCCGTACTTTCCCGGTTGGCATCGGCAACGCACGGCGCCAGGGCCGGCCGGAGCGGCTCTCAGCCCTGGGGTGGGCCGATCGAGTTGCCTTCGGAGAGCTCGGGTTGGCGCAGCACCTGCGCCTGCTCGAGCGGCTTGCGCTCGGCCAGCGCGAGCACCATCTCGCCGAGCGTCTGGCCGGAGCGATAGGGCGTGGGCTGGCGGATGGCCGCCACCGTGAGGCCGGCGAACAGCGTGTCTTCGGGCACGCCTTCGTTGACGATGACCGACATCTCGCGACCGACCGCCACGCCCTGGTCGAGCAGCGCGCGGATCAGCCCCACGCCGCCGAGATTGTTGTCGACGATCACCGCGGTCGGCCGCTGCGGCATCGCCAGCAGTTGCTGCGCGGCACCGTAGCCGGCGCGGCGGTCCATGCTGCCGCCGAGCACGATGCTCGGGTCGGCCGCAATGCCGGCCTCGGCCAGCGCGGCGAGGTAGCCCACGTGCCGCTGGTGGGCGAAGTTGTAGCTCAGCGGCACGTGCACGTAGGCGATGCGCCGGTGGCCGAGCGCGACCAGCCGCTGCACCGCGACGCGCGAGCCGGTCTCGTTGTCGAAGTCCAGCCAGGGGAAGCCTTCCGGACGCTCGGTGCGGCCGTAGGCGACGAAGGGAAAGCCTGCCTCCTGCAGGTAGGCGATGCGCGGGTCCTCGCGCAGCGTGTGCGCGACGATCAGCGCATCGACGCGCCGGCCGCGCACCATGCGGTCGTAGACGCGCAGTTCGTTCTGCCGCGGCGCGGCGGCGAGCAGCAGGTCGCATTCGCTCTGCTCGAGCACGTGCGCCAGGCCTTCCAGCGTCTCGCGGAACGAAGGGTTGCCGAGGAACTCGCTGGCCGGCGGGTAGACGATGCCGACCGCATCGGCCCGGCCCAGTGCCACCTGCCGCGCCGCGCGATTCGGCTGGTAGCCGAGTTCGCGTGCCGCCTGCTGCACACGCTCGCGCGTGGCCGGGCTGACGTCGCTGTAGCCGCTGAGCGCGCGGCTGACCGTCGTCGGCGACAGGCCGAGCTTTGCGGACAGCGCCTTGAGGTTGATGGACATGGCGGAAGGCGCGCATGTTAGCGCGGGCCTAGGTGCCCAGGCGCAGCCACACCATCTGGTAGGGGCCGAGCGCGAGGCCGCCGCGCAGCCCGGCGTGCGCGCCCGAGACCAGGTCCAGCGCGAAGTCCGGCATGGCCGACAGCACCTCGGCACTCACCCGTTGCCCGTACTCGCTGAGGTTGGCCAGCACCAGCACGTCGCCCTCGCGATGCGGGCGGGTGAAGCCGAGCACGCCGGGGTTCTTCGTGCGGAAGCCGATCAAATGGCCACCGGCAAAGGCCGGTGTCGCCGCGCGCTGTGCGATCAGCCGGCGCAGGCCGAGGTGGATGCGACCGGCATCGGTGGTCGGGTCGCCACGCTGCGCATGGCGGGCCGCCGAGCGCGGCGGGCGGTGCACCCAGCGGCTGTCGCCTGCCTTGCCGGGGTCGGCGAGGTAGCCCATGTCGTTGAGCGCGCCGATCTCGTCGCCGAGGTAGATCAGCGGGATGCCGCCGGCCGACAGCACGATGCCGTACAGCAGCAGGATGCGCGCGACGGCATGCGAGTCGCCCTGCTCCAGCCCACACAAAGAGGCGCAGGTGCCGCTGATGCGGCAGTCGCCGGTGGCCGGGTTGTCCTGGAAGGGCACGCCGCGCGCGAAGCTGCCGGCGAAGCGGTTGACGTAGAAGCGGTTGAGGAACTGGCGGTGGTCGAAGCCGTTGATGCCGAACTGCGCGGCGTCCTCGTCGGCGAAGGTCCAGCCGATGTCGTCGTGGCTGCGCACGTAGTTGACCCAGGCCGTGCCCGCCGGCAGCGCGTGGCGGTTCTCCAGTGCCTGCTGCAGCAGGTTCACTTCGCGCGTGGCCAGCGTGTTCCACAGCAGCGCCATCTGCAGAGGGTTGTACGAGACCTGGCATTCGGCCGGCGCGATGTACTTGACCACGTCATCGGGGTGCACGATGGCCTCGCTCTTGAACAGCAGCGAGGGCGCGGCGATGCGCGCCAGCGCGTTGTAGGCGCGCAGCAACGTGTGCGCCTCGGGCAGGTTCTCGCAAACGGTGCCCAGGCGCTTCCAGATGAACGCGACCGCGTCCATGCGCAGGAACTCGACGCCCAGGTTGGCGATGAACAGCATCTCGCCGGCCATCGCCGCGAACACCGCCGGGTTGGCGTAGTTCAGGTCCCACTGGTAGGAGTGGAAGGTGGTCCAGACCCAGCGGCCATCCGGCAATTGCGAGAACGCGCCCGGGTGCTCGTCGGGGAAGATCTCGCGCAGCGTGCGCTCGTAACGGTCGGGTTCGGTGCGGTCGGGGAAGATGAAGAAGAAGTCGCGGTAGCGTGGGTCGCCTGCCGCTGCGGCGACGGCCCAGTCGTGCTCGTCGGCGGTGTGGTTGAAGACGAAGTCCAGCACCAGCGAGATGCCGGCCTCACGCAGCCTGGCGGACAGGCGGCGCAGCTCGTCGATGTGGCCGAGCTTCGCACTCGTCTGCCGATAACTGCTGACCGCATAGCCGCCGTCGCTGTGCGGCTCCGGGCACTGGAAGGGCGGCATCAGGTGCAGGTAGGACAGGCCCAGTTCCTGGAAGTACGGGATGCTCGCCTCGACGCCGGCGAAGTTGCCGGCGAACAGGTCGACGTAGCAGACACCGCCGAGCAAACGCTCCGACTGGAACCAGTCGGGGTCGTGCTCGCGCTGGTTGTCGAGTGCCTTCAAGGATTCATCGCGTGACTGCCATGCCGCGAAGCACTGGCGGAGCAGATCGATCAGGAAGGGCTCGAAGTCGTGTCGCTCGCTATAGAGCGTGGCCAGCTCGTCGCGCAGCGTGCCGAGGTGCGTGCGCAGGCGCTGGTCGAAGGCCGGCCAGTCCGCGGCGGCGGCATGGCGCTGCTGCAGCGCCAGCCATACGCGGGCGAGTTGGGCATCGCCCGGCAACCAGGGTGACGGCACGGTCGGTTCTGCGGACTGCGGCATCGGGAGGTACGCCTTCAAAGCGGTTTGGTGATTCTTCAAAACGCTTTGGGATACCGATACTAGGGAATGCTCGCATCGCTCGGCGCATCTCGAACAGTTCCAGGCCCACTCTCTTCCGGGCGCCTGCGCAATGGGGGATTTGACCCCATTGATGGGAAAAATAACCCAAATAATGGGCGATTCGATTGCGACCGATTGCACTTGGAGATTGATAGATCAAGTCTGCATGGTTACTCCCCGGTGAGCGTTCACTAATCAGACTATCAGGCACGTCCGTTGCGCTATGGATGGTGTCGGCCTCGGTCACATGTGGTGCTCGAAGCTGCGACTCGTCAACTCCCAGGAGCCATCATGTCCATGCGTACCCTCATCTCCACCGGCCTGCTGGCCGCCCTGACCACCCTCAGCTTCGCTGCGTCCGCAGCCGACGTCCGCGTCAGCTGCGAGAAGCGCAGCAACCGCTCGAAGGTCTCGGTGGACGGCAACAACCTCGCCGCCGGCAGCTACCGGGCCGTGGTCCGTTCCGGCACCAATTCGGTCGGCTCGAACTTCGCCACCGCCGATGGCGACGAAGCCGAGTTCGACTTCGACAGCAGCCGCGCCGACATCGCCGAAGGCGCCACGCCGATTGCGGCGGGATTCATCGTCGACGGGCGCGTCCGTGCCTGGCTGGTCAACGCCAGCAACCAGCGCGTCACGCCGGTCGTGGAGGCGACCTGCCGCGTGCGCCGTTGATCGGCGACAGGCCGGGGCCGCTGCCATGCGGCCCCGGCCGGCGCTTCGCGGCTAAGCTGGCGACCTGCCGGCTGATCCGGCCCACCCTTGCCATGGCTGACCGACCCCACCGACCCATGCCGTCGCCGCAGTTCGATCTGCTGCGCTGGTTCTCGCGCGTCAGCCTGGTCTCGTCGGCGCTGGTGAGCGTGGTGCTGGCCTTGCTGCTGGCCGAATATGTCGAGCGCCAGTTGCTGCGTCATGATGCCGAGCTGAGCCGCCAGTTCGTCCAGACGGTCGTCGTCACCCAGACCGTCACGCGCTACTTCAACGAGGGCGAAGCCTCCGGCCTGCGCACCGCGTTCGAGGAGTTCTTCGGCCATGTCGCGTCGATCCCCGACGTGCTGCGTGCCAATGTCTACGCGCCCGACGGCACCGTGCTGTGGTCCAGCGACGCGGGCATGACGGGCAAGCGCTTCTCCCGCAACCCGGAACTCGACCAGGCCCTGCGTGGCGAGACCGTGGTGGAGCGTGGCCCGTTCGACGCCGACACGGCCAAGCCGGAACACCAGGCGCTGGCCCATCCGGGCACGCACTTCGTCGAGAACTACCTGCCGGTCTACGACACGCTGTCGAGCACCTCGGCGCCCATCGGCGTGGTCGAGCTGTACCGCGTACCGACCGCCCTGAACGAGACGCTGCACCGCGCCAGACTGGTGGTCTGGGCCGGTGTGCTGGTCGGTGGACTGCTGCTCTACCTGTCGACCCTCGGGCTGGTGCGCAAGGCCAGCGCCTTGATGCAGAGCCAGCGCGAGCGGCTTGTCGAGGCGGAGGCGATGGCCCGCGTCGGCGAGATCTCCGCCTCGGTCGCGCACAGCATCCGCAATCCGCTCGCATCGATCCGGTCGAGCGCCGAGCTGCAGCTCGAACTGCGTGAAAGCACGCCCGAGGCAGCGCACGAGATGATCGCCAACGCCGACCGCATCGAACATCTGGTGCGCACGCTGCTGTCCTACGTCCGCCACCCCGAAGAGGTTCGCGGCAGCACCGACCTCGCGGCGGCGCTGGCGGGTGTCCGAGACCACTTCGACGGCGTGTTCGCCGCGCAGGGGAAGACGCTCGAGATGCGCGTCGGCGACAAGCTGCCTCTCGTGCACGGCGAGGAAGTTGCGATCGCACAGGTGACCCACTCGCTGCTCGCGAATGCGCTCGAGGCCACTGCGGCCGGCGATCGTGTTGTCGTCAGCGCCCAGGCCACGGGCCAGGGCGTGCAGCTGGAGGTCTGCGACAGTGGCGCAGGCATCTCCGCGGAGCGCATGTCCGCGGTCTTCAAGCCCTTCTGGACGACCAAGCCGCGAGGGCTGGGCATGGGCCTGACGCTGGTGCGGCGCACGCTCGACCGCCTGGGCGGCGAGATCGAACTGCATAGCCATCCCGGACAGACCCGAGCGGTGGTGCAGCTGCCACGCGCACGCGAGTGAACACTGCATGGGTCGAGCCATTCTGATCATCGAGGACGAAGCGACGCTGGCGCGCAATCTCGCCACCTACCTGGAGCGGCTCGGCTACGAGCCCCGGGTTGCGGGCAGCGCCGAGGAAGGCCTGGGCATGATCGCGCAGTGGCGTCCGGAAGTGGTCCTCTGCGACCACAATCTCCCGGGGCTCAGCGGGCTCGATGCGCTGCGCCGCATGCGAGCGGCGGATCCCGATGCCCGCGTGGTGATGATGACCGGCTACGGCAGCACCGAACTGGCAGTGGATGCGATGAGGGCTGGCGCCGCCGACTTCCTGACCAAGCCGCTGGTGCTCTCCGAGGTCAAGCTGCTGCTCGAACGATTGATCAGCCAGGGCCGGCTGGAGAGCGCGGTCGACTACTACACGTCGCGCGCGGCGCAGGGCAGCGGACTCGACGAGATCGTCGGCGACTCGGCGCCGATGCTTGCCCTCAAGCAGTCGATCGCAGCGCTTCTGCAGTCCGAGGCGCACCTCGCCGACGGCGAGCCGCCGGCCGTTCTGGTGGTCGGCGAGACCGGTACCGGCAAGGAGCTGGTGGCCCGTGCGGTGCACTTCGGCGGGACACGACGTGCCAAACCCTTTGTCGAACTCAACTGCGGCGCACTGCCGGCTGCCTTGGTCGAGGCCGAGCTGTTCGGCTACGAGCGCGGCGCGTTCACTGACGCACGCCAGCGCAAGGCCGGGCTGATGGAGACGGCCGAGGGCGGCAGCGTGTTTCTCGACGAGATCGGCGAGACCGAGTTGTCGACGCAGGTCAAGCTGCTCAAGCTGCTCGAGGAGAAGCGGGTCCGCCGGCTGGGCGGATTGCATGCCACGCCCGTCAACGCACGCGTGATCAGCGCCACCAACCGGCCCCTAGAGCAGATGGTGCGCGAGGGCAGCTTCCGGGCCGACCTGTTCTACCGGCTGCGCATCGTCGAACTGCGTGTGCCGCCGCTGCGCGCACGCGGTTCGGACATCCTGCTGCTGGCCCGCCACTTCCTGGCACTGCACAGCGCACGCTACCGCAAGCCCGGGCTGAGCTTCTCCGCCGACGCTGAACGGCTGCTCTGCACCCATGCCTGGCCGGGGAACGTGCGCGAGCTGCGCAACGCGATCGAGCAGGCCGTTCTGCTCGCGGCCGGCCGGACGATCGGCGCCGCCGAGCTGCGCTTCGTCGCGTCCCCGGTGCTGGATGCGGCCACGCCGGCAGACGACAACGACCTCAATCTCGAACGCACGGAGCGCCGCCTGATCCAGCGCGCCCTCGAGAGGACCGAGCAGAACGTCAGCGCCGCAGCGCGGCTGCTCGGCATCTCGCGCGACACGCTGCGCTACCGCCTGGAACGCATGGGCCTGCGAGAGCCTGGCGGCGACGGCAGCGAACCGTCCGCCACCGGACGGGATCACTGAGCCCGGCGCGGCTGAATCAGGCGATGCGCCGGGCGCCCAGTGCGAGTGCAGCCATGGCGACGACCACTAGAGACAGCGCCGCCGTCAGCGAGACGGCCTGCGCGACGCTGCCGATCAGCGGCGGGCCGACCAGGAAGCCGCTGTAGCCGATCGACGAGACCGAGGCGATCGCCGCCGCGCGGCTCACACCGGGCACACGGGTGGCGGCGTTGAAGAGGATGGGCACGACGAGCGCCAGGCCGACGCCCACGAACGCGTAGCCGACCAGTGCCATCCAGGGGTGGCCGATCAGCAGCAGTGCGGCCATTGCGACACCCGCGACCAGCGCACCGCCGCGCAGAAGCGCCGCCTCGGGCAGGCGAGCGCGCAGCGAATCGCCACCGAAGCGGGCCAGCGCCATCGCCGCCGAGAAGACCGCGAAGCCGATGCCGGCCTGGGCCTGCGCCATGCCGAGCTCCTGCTTCAGGTAGAGCACGCTCCAGTCGTACATCACGCCCTCGGCGGTCATGCCGGCGAAGATCAGCAGGCCGATGATCAGCAACTGCCCGCGCGGCCAGGCGAAATGGGCCTGGGCCCCGGCGTTGTCGTCCTGCGGGTGCGCATCGAGCATGAAGCGCGCGGCAAACAGCACCACTGCGACCACCGCCGCGGAGATCGCTGCCAACTGCACCGTCGGTGCAATGTCCAGCCGCAGCAGCAATGCAGTGAGCGCCGCGCCGGCCATGCCGCCGACGCTGAACATGCCATGCAGGTTGCCCATGATCGCCCGGCCGCCGACGCTTTCCAGCGCCGTGCCTTCGGCGTTGAGCGCCACGTCGTACAGGCTCATCGCGGCGCCGAACAGCAGCATGCTGGGCAGCAGCCAGGGCAGGCTCGGCCAGTGCAGCACGGCGGCGAGCGAGGCGGCCATGACGATGGCTCCGAGCACCAGGGCGCGGCGCACGCCGAAGCGGCCGATGGTGCGGCCGGCGAAGAACAACGACAGCACGGCTCCGCAGGCCGCCGCGAACAGCACCAGCGAGAGCGAGCCCTCGCCCAGGCCGTATTGCGCCTTCACCGACGGAATGTGCACGCCCCAGGCGCCGCCGAGCACGCCGAGCGCGGCGAAGTGCGCGCGGCTGGCGCGGCGCGCCTGCGACAGGCGCCGTGCCGTCGGCTGCTCGAACGTGCCCGCGGCCAGCGCGGGAAGATCGGCCGGTTCCAGCGTGGTCACGGAATCAGAGGCTCACCGGCGCACCGCTGGCCGCACTCGCGTAGATCGCGTCGAGGATCTGCATCACCCGCAGGCCTTCGTCTGCGCCGGCCGGGTGCGGCGTGTCGGTCAGGATCGCCTGAGCGAAGTCGTGCATCGCCGAAGGCGCGGTGGCGCTGTTCGGATGCACGCGCAGGTCCATCGGCGTGCCGTGCTGGTCGGTGAAGATCTGCGCGTCGAAGCGGTAGCCTTCGTCGAGGTTCTTCTGCAGCAGCCCGGCGCGGGTGCCGAGCAGTCGCGTCTCCATCAGCTCGGCCTCGCCGATGTGCGCGGCCCACGACGCCTCCAGCACCAGGCTGGCGCCGTTGTCGAAGCGGATGAAGGCGGCGGCCAGGTCTTCGACGTCGAAGGCCTTGCCGGCTTGCGCCGCGGCGCTGCGCGCGATCGGGTCGTAGGTGCTGCCCATCACCCAGGTCGGCTTCGGGTAGCCCATCAGCCACAGCGCCAGGTCGAGCCGGTGCACGCCCAGGTCGATCAGCGGCCCGCCGCCGGCCAGCGCCTTGCTGCCGAACCAGCCGCCGAAGCCGGGCATGCCGCGCCGCCGGTGCCAGACGCTGCGGCCGAAGTAGAACTCGCCGAACACGCCGGCATCGACCTGCGCCTTCAGCGCGCGCGACTGCGCTGAGAAGCGGTAGGAGAAGTTGATCATCAGCCGGCGGCCGGCGCGCTGCTCCGCCTCGAGCATCTCGCGGCCCTCGGCGGCGTTCATCGCCATCGGCTTCTCGCACAGCACGTGGCAGCCGCGTTCGAGCGCGAGCAGCGTCAGCTCGCGGTGGAACTTGTTCGGCGTGCAGATGCTGACGGCGTCCAGTGTGTGTGCCTCCAGCATCGCCGCGGCGCTGGCGTGGCGGTGGGCGATGCCGAAGCGCTCGCCGATCTCGGCCAGGCGCGCCGCATCGGCGTCGGCGATCGCCACCACCTCGACCTGTGGATGTTCGCGCCAGCCCTCGATGTGCATGCGGCCGATGCCCAGGCCGACCACGCCGATGCGCAGCTTGCGCGTACCCTTCGTCGCCTGCGCTGCGCTCATTCGATGTCTCCCTTGCCCTGCACGATGCCGACGCGTGCGAAGCCGCCGGCCTTGGCCGCGATCGGCTCCAGCGGCGGTGACATCGGGCAGCTGTCGACGATGTTCACCCGCGGAGCCGCCCAGCGCACTGCGTTGGCCAGCACCCGCTGCACGTTGGCGTCGTGATAGGTCGGGTAGGCCTCGTGGCCGGGGCGGAAGTAGAAGATGCGGCCATGGCCGCGCTCCCAGCAGCAGCCGGAGCGGAACACCTCGCCGCCCTCGAACCAGGAGATGAACACGGTGCTCTCCGGCTTGGGGATGTCGAAGCGCTCGCCGTACATCTCCTCGGCGGGCAGCTCGAAATGTTCGCCCAGGCCGGCAGCGATCGGGTGCGAAGGTTCGACCACCCACACACGTTCGCGCTCGTCGGCCTCGCGCCACTTCAGCGAGCAGTTGGTGCCCATCAATCGACGGAAGATCTTCGAGAAGTGCCCCGAGTGCAGCACGATCAGGCCCATGCCTTCGAGCACACGGCGCTGCACACGCTCGACCACCGCGTCGTCGACCTGGTCGTGCGCCTTGTGGCCCCACCAGACCAGCACGTCGCAGGCGGCGAGGCGCGCTTCCGACAGGCCGTGCTCCGGTTCGTCCAGCGTCGCGGTGCCGACTTCCAGCGTCGCCGTGCCCGTCGCCGGCAGGGCCGGCGTGCGGCGCAAGGCGCTCGCGATGGCCTGGTGCAGGCCGTCGGGATAGATCGCGCCGACGGCAGGGTTCTCGCGTTCGTGCTGGAATTCGTTCCAGACGATGACAGAAATGTGGGTCTTCATGGCGGGCAAAGGTTAGGCCCGCGCCGAGCGGGAGCCAAGCGCGCGCGATGACAGAAATCCGGTATCGATGACACAAACTCAGGCTGCCGAACTTCACGAGGCGCTGCTGGCGTTCCACGACGCCGCCAGCCGCGGCGCGTTGCCGCTGCACCTTCCGGTCGCGGCCAGCGCGCCGACGGCCCGCGGCGAAGGCCACTTCCACCTCGCGCCCGAGCTGTTCCTGCAGGTCGCCGGCTGGACCGACTTCCGCTTCCCTGACGGCGCCTGCCGCCTGCGCGCCGGGCAGGCGCTGCTGGTGCCGCCGCAACTGCGCCACGACGAGACGGTGGGCGACGATGGCCGGGCACGCACGCAGCGTTTTCGCAACCTGGTGCTGTATGCCGAAGGCGAACAGCTGCGTTGCCACCTCGCGCAGGAGCGCGAACGCGGCCGGCCGGGCATCGCGCACCTCGAGGTCCGCCGGCACACGCAGGCGCGACCGCTGCACGACTGGTTGTGCGATGCCGCGCGGCTGGCGGCGGCTGGCGCACGTGGGCAGTCGCAGGCGCGCGCGCTGGTGGCCGCCGCGATTGCCGGCATGCTGCAGGCGCTGGAGGAGGGCGACGACGCCGGCGCACCCGCCGAGCCGCCGCTGATCGCACGCCTGCGTGTCCTGGTGCAGAACCAGCTCGGCGACTCGGGCCTGAGCGTGCAGCGGCTGGCGCAGCAGTCGGGCTGCAGCGCCGATCATCTCGCGCAGCAGTTCCGTGCGGTCACTGGCGAGCCCCTGCTTTCGCGCATCAACCGCCTGCGCATCGAGCGTTCGCAGCGGCTGCTGGCCGAGACGAGCCTGGCGGTGAAGGAAATCGCCTGGGCCTGCGGCTACGCGTCGCCGGGCTACTTCATCCGCGTGTTCCGCCAGCACTGCGGGGTGACGCCGCAGGCCTGGCGGGAGGCGCAGGCCGGGGCTTGAGTTGCAGATATAGCGTTAGCTATACTAACGAATAGCCCAGTTCGAGGTTGCCTCCTCGTACTGCCGTCCGCTCGCGTTCCACCCGGTCGATCCCATGCCCGCCTCTTCTGCCACGTCGTCGTCGCCCCTGGTCCTGCAGCAACTCGAAGGTGCCACAGCCATCCTCGAGCTGAACCGCCCCGACAAGCGCAATGCCATCAGCCTGGCGATGGTGCGCGAGCTCGACCGCTGCATCGCCGCGCTGCCGGACGAGATCAAGGTGATCATCCTGACCGCCCGCGGCGAACACTTCAGCGCCGGGCTCGACCTGTCGGAGATTCCCGACATGTCGGCCGCGCAGGGCGTGCGTCACTCGCACGCCTGGTACCAGGTGTTCGACCGCCTGCAGTTCGGCCGCGTGCCGGTGGTCTGCGTGATGCAGGGCGCGGTGGTCGGCGGCGGGCTGGAGCTGGCCTCCTGCGCCCACGTGCGCATTGCCGAGGAGACCGCCTACTTCGGCCTGCCGGAAGGGCAGCGCGGCATCTTCCTCGGCGGTGGCGGCTCGGTGCGCGTGAGCAAGCTGATCGGTTTCTCGCGCGTGACCGAGCTGATGCTGACCGGCCGTGTCTACAGCGCGGCCGAGGCCTTCCAGACCGGGCTGACGCACCACACGGTGGCGCCCGGCGCCGGCATGGCCAAGGCGCGCGAGCTCGCTGCGCGCATCGCCGGCAATGCCGAGATGTCGAACTTCGCGATCATGCGGGCGCTACCGCTGATCGCCGAGCAGCCGATGAGCCACGGCCTGATGACCGAGTCGCTGATGGCGGCGATCACGCAGTCCGAGCCCGAGGCCAAGCAGCGTGTCGAAGCCTTCCTCGCCAAGCGGGCGGCCAAGGTGCAGCGTGCCTGAGGCGCCGTACCGCGAGGTCGCCTTCGGCACCTACGACGCCCGCATCACGACGGGCGCCGATGGCAGCGTCCGGCTGGTCTCGCCCGAGGCGCTGAAGCCCCATCCGCAACGCTTCACCGACCACCTGCTGCGCTGGGCCGCCGAGCGCCCGGAGCAAGCCTTCCTGGCCCGCCGTGCGCCGGCCGGCACGCCGGGCCGCGCCTGGCGCGTGCTCAGCTACGCGCAGACGCTGGCGCGCGTGCGCCCGCTGGCGCAGGCCCTGCTCGACCGTGGCCTGTCGGCGCAACGGCCGCTGGTGGTGCTGTCCGGCAACGATCTCGAACATGCGCTGCTGATGCTGGCGGCGATGCACGTGGGCGTGCCGGTGGCGCCGGTGTCGCCGTCGTATGCGCTGCTCGACCCGGCGGCCGAGCGGGTGGCGCACGCGGTGCGCCTGCTCACCCCCGGGCTGGTCTTCGCGTCGGACGCCGCCGCCTTCGCCAACGCGATAGCGCGTGCGCTGCCGCACGACGTGCCGCTGCTGTTCGCTCGCGGCGCGCTGCCCGGCCGCGAGTCGCGGTCGTTCGAGGCGCTGCTGTGCACCGCGCCGACGGCCGAGGTCGATGCCGCGCACGCGCGGGTCGATGGCGACACCATCGCCAAGTTCCTCTTCACCTCGGGTTCGACGCAGGCGCCCAAGGCGGTGATCAACACCCACCGCATGCTGTGCGCCAACCAGCAGATGTACGCGCAGTGCTACCCCTTCCTGGAGCAGGAGCCGCCGGTGCTGGTCGACTGGCTGCCCTGGCACCACACCGCCGGCGGCAACTCCAACCTCGGCCTGGTGCTGCGCAACGGCGGCACGATGTACATCGACGAGGGCAAGCCCACCGAAGACGGCATCGCCGAGACGGTGGCCAACCTGCGCGAGGTGTCGCCCACTGCGATCTACACCGTGCCCAAGGGGCTGGAGATGCTGGCGCAGCGCATGGAAGGCGATGCGCCGCTGCGCGACGCGGTGTTCCACCGCCTGCGGCTGATCTTCGCCGCCGGCGCGGCGATGCCGCAGAGCGTGATCGAGCGTATCGACGCGCTCGCGCTGCAGGCCATCGGCTGCCGCGTGCCGATGACCATGGGCCTGGGCATGACCGAGACGGCGCCGTTCGCGATCTCGCATCACCGGCCAGGCTGGCAGCAGGGGGTGATCGGATTGCCGGCACCCGGGCTGGAACTCAAGCTCGCGCCGGTGGGCGACAAGCGCGAGGTGCGCTACCGCGGGCCGAGCGTGACGCCGGGCTACTGGCGCCGCGACGACCTGCGCGCCGAGGCCTTCGACGAGGAAGGTTTCCTGCGCAGCGGCGATGCAGCTGAGTTCATCGACCCCGCCGATCCGTGCCGCGGCCTGCGCTTCGACGGCCGCATCGCCGAGGACTTCAAGCTCGTCAGCGGCACCTGGGTGAACGTGGCGGCGTTGCGCGCTCGCGCGATGGCTGCTGCACTGCCCTACGTGCACGACGTCGTCGTCACCGGCGACGGGTGCGGCAGCGTCGGCCTGCTGGTCTTCCTCGCGTCTGCTGCGGCGCAGCTGGCGAAGCAGCCCGGCGCCGTGCTCGCCGACGACCCCGGCGTGCGCGCCTGGGCGCAGCGCTGGCTCGACGAACTCGCCGCCAGCGGCACCGGCAGCTCGAACCGCATCGTGCGCGCGATGCTGATGGCCGAGCCGCCCTCGGCGGCGCTCGGCGAGCTGACCGACAAGGGCTCGCTGAACCAGCGCGCGGTGCTCAAACGGCGGGCTGAGCTGGTCGAGGTGCTGTACGCCGATGGCAGCGATGCTCGCGTGCTGCTCGCGGCCCTGAGCTGAAGTTCGACGTCTGCTTTGCGTGTTGAGGTCGGAGCGGCAAAGGCGCGTGCGGACAGGCTTCCGCGCTTCGCTTCGGCGGTCGGCCCTGTGGGCCGACTTCCTTGCGCTGCTCGGGCTCGCGGCAGGCCGCCCAACTCGCTGCGCTCA
>NZ_CALRZC010000161.1:0-20132 GCF_943372545.1 Variovorax sp. YR752
TGTATCGAGCAGGGCATCTTCCTCGGCGACGACCGCGATGCGATCGACGAGCACGCACAGCTGCTGGTCGCGCAGGCGTGTGTGGGTGGCATGCCCGACGAGGTGGTCGGCACGGTGCGGATTCACGAGGCGGAGCCTGGCCTGTGGTGGGGTTCACGGCTGGCGGTGCACGCCGCCTTTCGTCACCACGGGCGCATCGGTGCGACGCTGATCCGCCTGGCGGTGAGCAGCGCGCACGCACAGGGCGCGACATCCTTCCTGGCGCATGTGCAGGCACAGAACGTGCCGCTGTTCCAGAAGCTGCACTGGCAGGCACTGGGCGGCGAGACGATCCACGGCCGCGCGCACGAGCGCATGCAGGCGGACCTCACGAAGTACCCGCCGTGCCGCGACCCGTGGGCGGGCTTCGTCACCACCGCATCGGCAACGACAGCGGCAGCGACGGCATGAACCTCGAAGCGCTCGCCGCTGCATTGCGCGCCAGCCGCGGGTTTGCGCACAAGGGCGACATCGCCGACGTGATGCAGCGCCTCGCGCCGGTGCTGCCCGCAGGCGTGGCGGTGGGCGACGACTGTGCGGCGATACCCGACGGCGACGGGCACCTGCTGTTCGCGATCGAAGGCTTCGTCGACGACTTCGTCGAGAAGATGCCCTGGTTCGCTGGCTGGTGCGGCGTGATGGTCAACGCGAGCGACATCTACGCAATGGGCGGCCGGCCGATCGCGGTGGTCGACGCGCTGTGGAGCGAAGGCGCGGCGCAGGGCGCGCCGGTGCTCGACGGCCTGGCGGAAGCCTCGCGGCGCTACGGCATCCCGATCGTCGGCGGCCACAGCAACCACCGCAGCCCGCGCGCGCAGCTCGCGGTGGCCATCGTCGGCCGCGCGAAGAAGCTGCTGACCAGCTTCGACGCGAAGCCGGGCGATGCGCTGGTGATGGCGGTCGACCTGCGCGGGGCCTGGCAGGAACCCTATCCGTACTGGAACGCCGCCACCGGCGCGCCGGCCGAGCGGCTGCGCGGTGATCTCGAACTCTTGCCGATGATCGCGGAGGAGGGCCTGGCCTGCGCCGCCAAGGACATCAGCATGGCCGGCGCGGTGGGCACGACGATGATGCTGCTCGAATGTTCGGGCTGCGGCGGGGTGCTCGACGTGGCTGCCATTCCTCGGCCGCCGTCGGTGGCGCTCGACGACGACGCGGCGATGCGGCGCTGGCTGACCGCCTTCCCGAGTTATGGCTTCGTGCTGAGTGTCTCGCCTGCCAATGCCGCGGCGGTGCTGGAGCGCTTCGCAGCGCGCGGCCTCTCCGCCGCGGTGGTCGGCGAGGTGCACGAAGGCGCCACGGTCACGCTGCGCAGTGGCGAAGACGACACCCCGCTGTGGGACTTCGCCGCGCGCCCCTTCATCACCGCCGGAGCGCGGGCATGAAGATCGGCCTGCTGACCCACTCGCTGCTGCCGCGCGGCGGTGTCGTGCATGTGCTCGAGCTGGGTCGTGCGCTGCATCAGCGTGGTCATGAGGTCACGATCTTCGCTCCGGCCGCATCGGGGCAGACCTTGTTCCGTGCCACGCCGTGCCGCGTCTCGCTCGCGCCGTGCGAGGCACGGGGGGGTGACTTCGCCGCACAGGTCCGCGCGCGGATCGACGCGATGCGCAGCCACCTCGCCGCGCTGGCCGGGCTCGACACGTTCGACGTGCTGCACACGCACGACGGCATCGGTGCCAACGCGCTGGCCGACCTGGTCGAGGCGGGTCGCATCGCCGGCTACCTGCGTACGGTGCACCATGTCGACCGCTTCCCGGACCCGCAGGTGCAGGCCTGGGAGGAACGCTCGATCCGCGCCGCCACGCGCGTGCTGTGCGTCAGCGCCGTCTGGCAGCAGCGGCTGCTGACGGTGCACGGCATCGAGGCGCAGCAGGTCGCCAACGGCGTCGACCTCGAACGTTTCACGCCGCAGCGCGACACGCAGGACGATGCGCTCGAGGCCGCGATGCATCTCGGCCCGCGCGGTGCGCGCATCCTCGCCGTCGGCGGTGTCGAGGCGCGCAAGAACACGCGCCGCCTGCTCGCGGCCTTCATCGAACTGCGCAAGACCCGGCCTGAGGCGCGCCTGATCGTCGCCGGCGGTGCCAGCCTGCTTCCGCACGACGCAGAAGCACGCGCCTTCCGCGAGGCCGCCGAGGCGGCGGGCCTGGCCATCGGCCCTGGCCAGGCCATCGTGCCGACCGGCCCGGTGCCCGATGCCTGGATGCCGGCGCTCTACCGCGCCGCCGACGTGGTGGCCATGCCCTCGCTGGTCGAAGGTTTCGGCCTGGCCGCGCTCGAAGGCCTGGCCTGCGGCACGCCGGTGGTGGTGTCGGCGATCGCGCCCTTCACCGAACACTTCGGCGAGCACGACGTGGCCTGGGCCGATCCGCTGCAGCCTTCGTCCATTGCTGCGGCCCTCGAACGCGCCCTGCAACGTGGCCGCTATCACATGGCGCCGCCGGTGTGCCATCGCCACGCCTGGCCGGCCAGCGCCGCGCGCCACGAAGCCCTCTACCGCGACTTCATCGACTCCCGAGACGACACCCATGCCCGAGATGCACTACCGGCTGCGCTGGCCGGATGACAGCGAATCGACCTGCTACTCGCCCTCGCTGGTGATCAAGGATCACTTCGAGCCGGGAAGCAGCTACCCGATCGAGGACTTCCTCGCGCGGGCGCGCACCGCGACGCAGATCGCCTCCGACCGCGTTGCCGCGAAGTACGGCTTCGCCTGTTCGCGCGCGGCCGACCAGCTCGGCGAGATCGAGGCCGTCGCCGAACGCTTCGCCCGCTGGCCACAGGCCCGCGTGCAGATGATCGAATTCCTGGAGTGAACCCATGAGCAAAGCACAACCCGACCACGAGGTGGTCATCGTCGGCGGCGGGCAGGCGGGCCTGTCGCTGTCCTACTACCTGCAGCAGCGCAGCATCGGCCACATGGTGTTCGAGAAGCACCGCGCGATGCATGCCTGGCAGACGGCGCGCTGGGACAACTTCTGCCTCGTCACGCCGAACTGGCAATGCCAGCTGCCGGGGCACCCGTACCGCGGCGACGACCCGCACGGCTTCATGCGCAAGCCCGAGATCGCCGCCTACCTCGACGGCTTTCGCCAGCTCGTAGCCCCGCCGATCCGCGAGGGCGTGGCGGTCACGCGCGCCCGGCCGCGGGCCGACGGCCTGTGGCAGGTCAGCAGCAGCGAAGGCGAGTGCACGGCGGGGCAGGTGGTGGTCGCCAGCGGCGGCTATCACGTGCCCATCGTGCCGGCGATGGCCAAGCGCCTGCCGGCGCACATCGTGCAGATGCACTCCGAGCAGTACCGCAACGCCGATGCGCTGCCGCCGGGCGCGGTGCTGGTGGTCGGCGCCGGGCAGTCGGGCGCGCAGATCGCCGAAGACCTGCACCTTGCCGGCCGGCAGGTGGTGCTGGCCGCCGGCGACTCGCCGCGCTGCGCCCGCTTCTACCGCGGCCGCGACGTGGTCGACTGGCTGGCCGACCTGGGCTACTACGACATGCCGGTCACCGAGCACCCGCTGCGCGAAGGCGTGCGCGACAACACCAACCACTACGTGACCGGCCGCGACGGCGGGCGCGACATCGACCTGCGCCGCTTCGCGCTCGAGGGCATGCAGCTGTACGGGCCGATGACCGATGTGGTCGATGGCACGCTGCACTTCGCACCCCGCCTGGGCGAGGTGCTGGATGCGGCGGACAAGATCTACAACGGCATCAACGCCACGATCGACAAGCACATCGCCGCGCGCGGCATCGAGGCGCCGCCGGCAAGTGTCTACGAGCCGGTGTGGAGGCCCGCGGCCGAGCGCACCGAACTCTCGCTCGAAGCGTCGGGCATCACCAGCGTGATCTGGTGCATCGGCTTCACGCCGGACTTCGGCTGGCTGGACGTGGGCGCCGAAGCCGGCGTGTTCGACGGCCGTGGCCACCCGCAGCACCGCCGGGGCGTCAGCTCGGTCCCCGGCCTGTACTTCCTCGGTCTGCCCTGGCTGCACACCTGGGGCTCGGGGCGCTTCTCCGGTGTGGCGCGCGACGCGCAGTACCTGGCGGAGCAAATCGAGCGGATGGCTCAGGCGGCGGCCACGGATCGCGCGAGCTGGCGCGCACGCTGCGTCACGCCGCCGTAGCCCCAGTCGCTGGCCGGCAGCTCGTGGACGATCACGTAGCTGGCCGGTGCCAGCGTGCCGTTGCCGGCGAGCTGGCGCTGCAGCTCGGCGTGCGCGTCGGCGATGAAGGCCGCCTTCTGCTCGGCCGTGTTGGTGCCGGCGGTGATGCAGATCTCCAGCCAGGCCGAAGCCTGCTGCAAGGCCCGGCCGCCGATGTGCCAGCGCTGCGGATCGACGTCGTCGATCAGCACGGCCGTCACGTCGGCGCGCTTGCCGAGCGTCTCGGCAGTGATGCGTGTCAGCGCCGAGGCCAGCGCATGGTGGCGGTCGGCCGTCTGCGGCGGCGAGACTTTCAACGTCAGCGTCGGCATGTCAGCGCACCGTGTGGGGACGAGCGACTGACGCCGCGAGCGTGGTCCGCAGCGACTGCGACCCGCGCTGCAGCGCGCGGCCAAGGCTCGACCAGAAGGCGCGCATCGCCTCGCGGCGCGCGTCGATCGCGCGGCGGTGCGCGGCGTCCATCAGCGCGGTCTGGCGGGCGGGTGACAGGGAGCGGAAGTCGATCGGGGCAGTCATGAGGATCTCCTGAGGAGGGATGACTGGACTCTAGGCAGCGGCTGTCTGCGCGGAAACGGCGCGCGCTTCAAATCGGTCTTGCAGTGCGCGCAACACCAGCGGCCCTACCATCGCAGCCATGCACGGACTGTCCTTCGACGACATGAGGCTGTTCGCCCGCGTGGCGGCACTCGGCACGCTGTCCGCCGTGGCGCGCGAGCGCGACGTGCCGGTCAGCCAGATCTCGCGTTCGCTGTCGCGCATCGAGACCACCTGCGGCGCGCGCCTGATCCACCGCTCCACCCACGGCCTGGCGCTGACCGCCGAGGGCGAGACCTTCCTCGACTACTGCCTGCGCCTGGGCCACACGCTCGACGAGCTGGAGGGCGAGTTCGCCAGCCAGGCGCGCGAGCCCAGCGGCCGGGTGCGCGTGGCCGCCAGCACGGTGATGGCGCAGTACCTGCTGCTGCCCAGCCTCGCGGCGCTGGGCGAACGCCACCCGCGGCTGCGCGTCGAGCTGGAGGTGAGCGACCTGCTGGTCGACATGGCGCGCGAGGGCATCGACATCGCGATCCGCACCGGCACCGCGTTGCCCGACACCATGATCGCGCGGCAGATCGGCACGCTCGGCCGCGGCCTCTATGCGTCGACCGGCTATGCGCAGCGTGCCGGGCTGCCGGCGCATCCGGACCAACTCGCGCAGCACCGGCTGGTTGCCAACAGCGCGGCGACGCGGCTGAACCACTGGCCCTTCGTGGTCGACGGCCGCGAGATCACGCTGCCAATCGAAGGCCACTGGCGCACCAACGACACCGGCATGGCGGCGAACATGGTGCTGCAGGGCCTGGGCATCGGCCGGCTGGCAACGATCGCCGCGATGCCGCTGGTGCGTGAAGGCCGGCTGGTGCCGGTGCTGGCGGAGTTCGTCGACCCGCGGCCGGTGCCGATCTTCGCGGTGGTCGCCAGCACGCGGCAGCGCCTGCCGAAGATCCGCGCCTGCATCGAGCACTGGGCGGCGTGGATTGGGCGGCTGTCGGAACAGGCCGCGCGTGGGCCGGGCTGAGGCGTGCGCGCCACAATCTCTGTCATGGCCAAGAAGGACAAGCACGTCAGCGAAACCCCCGCCACCGCCTGGCTGCGCGAGCGCGGAGTGGTCTTCACCGAGCATGTCTACGAGTACGTCGAACACGGCGGCACCGAGGAGTCCTCGCGCCAGCTCGGCGTGCCCGAGCACGAGGTGATCAAGACGCTGGTCATGCAGGACGAGAAGCGCGAGCCGCTGATCGTGCTGATGCACGGCGACAGGCAGGTCAGCACCAAGAACCTGGCGCGTGCGATCGGCGCCAAGTCGGTCGAACCCTGCACGCCGGAGGTGGCGCAGCGCCACAGCGGCTACCAGGTCGGCGGCACCTCGCCGTTCGGTACGCGCAAGGCGATGCCGGTGTATGTCGAGGCGACGGTGCTGGCGCTGCCGCGCATCTGCATCAACGGCGGGCGGCGCGGCTACCTGGTGGGCATCGAACCCGCCGTCCTCACGTCGCTGCTGGCAGCGAAGCCCGTGACTTGCGCGATCTGATCATCCATCCAAGAAAGCCGCACATCCCGGTGGCCGCGACCACCAGCCCACTGGTCGCCGCGAACCACATGCCCACCGCACCGAGCAAGGCCGGCGGCGTGAGACCGGTGACGTTGAAACCGACGACGTAGCCCCCGGCCAGCCCGACGCCCCAGATCGCCAGCGCATAGATGACCAGCGGCACCACCGCGATGCGATACGCCCGCAGCACGAAGCCCGCCACCGCCTGCGCCGCGTCGGCGATGTGGAACACCGCCACCCAGGCCAGCAGGGGCATCGCGGCGGCGACGATGACGGCATCGCGCGTGTACAGGCCGAGGATGGACTCGCGGAACAGGTAGACGAAGCAGCCCATCGCGGTGGCGATGGCCACGCCGATCTCCACGCCGTGCCAGCCGACGCGGTGCGTGTCCGGCTCGTCACCGGCGCCGATGCGTTGCGCCACCAGCGTGCTCGATGCGTTGGCGATGGCCAGCGGCATCATGAACATCAGCGAGACGAGGTTGACGGCGATCTGGTGGCCGGCCACCGGCGTGGCGCCCAGCCGCGAGATGAAGAAGGCCATGAAGGTGAAACCGGTCACCTCGATCATGATCGAGCCGCCCATCGGCACGCCCAGGCGCACCAGCGCCAGCAGGCTGCCGCGGTGCGGCGGTGAGACGCGGTCGCCGATGTGGAAGCGCTGATAGAACGGGTCGCGCTTGAGGATCAGCCACACCGCGCCGAGCTGCAGCACCATGCACACGGCCGTGGCCATGCCGCAGCCGGGCGCGCCGAAGGCAGGCACCGGGCCGAGCCCGAACACGAACAGCGCCGTCAGCGGCACCTTCAGCGCCAGCGCGCCGAGCTGCAGGCCCATCACGATCTTCGGCCGCGACACCGCGGTATTGAAGCCGCGGAAGGCGGTGAACAGCAGCGCCGGCGGCAGCGCGACGGCCAGCGCTGCCAGGTGGGCGCGCACCTTCACCGCCACGTCCGGCGAGGCGCGCGCGAGATCGAGGAATGGTTGTGGGAACAGCAGCACCAGGCAGCCCGGCACCGACAGGGCGAGTGCCAGCCACATCGCCTGGTGCAGCTGCGCGCCGCAGGCTTCGTAGTGCTTCGCGCCGTAGAGCTGGCCGGCGATCGGGCTGATCGCCAGCACGATGCCCATCAGTCCGATGAACACCGTGATGTAGGCGGCGCCGCCGATCGCCAGCGCGGCGAGGTCGGTGCCGCCGGCGCGCGCGGCCATCATCGTGTCGACGGTGGAGAAGGCGAGCACCGCCACCTGGCCGACGAAGACCGGCCAGGCGAGCGGGGCGATGCGGCGGGCGCTGTGCAGGACCCGCGACAGCCGGCTCACGAACCCGCCTCGGCCGAGGGCTCGGATCGCGGATGACCCGCCCGCTCCGAGTAGCGGTTGAAGCGCCAGGCCGTGCCGTCCATCGTGATGCGCCGCCACGTGGCGCGCTTCTCGCCCGGTGTCATCACCGTCCAGTTCTGCACCTCGTCGAAGCTGCGACCACAGCCCTTGCAGATGTCGTCGCCCTGGCTGGTCGAGCAGATCGCGATGCACGGTGCGTCCGGCGTGCTCGCGTACCAGGCCAGCCAGGCCTCGCGCGCGCGTCCGCTCAGACCGTCCTCGTCGAGGTGCAGGTCGTGGTGCCAGACCATCAGCGCGTAGACCTCGGCCAGCGCACGCACCTCGGCGCAGGCGCTGATGCCATCGGGGGAGGGCGAGCGCGCGCGCCACCAGTTGATGGCGGATTCGATGTCGGTGATGTGGATGCCGGCCATGGTCGAGGGGGCGGCAAGAATAGCAGTGCGGCGTGAACCCCGCCGGCCGCGCGGGTGGTGTCAGAATGGCCGTGCAGCGAGGTCCGCCGTGCTCGACATCGAAGCCCCTTCCATCGACTCTGCGCGCATGCGCCGTGCGGGCCGGGAATTGCTGTCGCTCGCGCTGATGGACTCGCGCAACCACACGCTGCGCTGGATCGCCGCCTGCGAGCGGGCGCTGGCTTCCGCCGACCTCACCGTGCCGCAGCAGAGCGACCTCAGCCCGCCGCTGTGGGAACTGGGCTACCTCGGCTGGTTCCAGGAGCGCTGGATCGCCCGCAACGTGCAGCGCCAGCGCGGCGCGCGCTGCGACCCGACGCAGTCGCGCCTGCCCTCGGTGCTGATCGACGCCGACCGCTGCTTCGACCCGGCCGAGGTGTCGCACGCCGGGCGCTGGAAGCTGACGCTGCCCGACCTGCAGACGACGCGGCAGTACCTCGTCGACACGCTGGAGACCACGCTCGAACTGCTCGAGTCCGCCCCCGAGGACGATGACGACGCGCTGTACTTCTACCGCCTCGCGCTGTTCCACGAAGACCTGCGCGGCGAGATGTTCGCGCAGATGGCGCAGACGCTCGGGTTCGACGCCGGCCTGTCGGCCTCGCCGGCGGCGGTGAACCCGCGCGAGCCCTTGCTCTTTCCGGCGACGCGCTGGCCGCTGGGCTGCGAGCCGGGCGGTTTCGTGTTCGACAACGAGAAGTGGGTGCACGATGTCGAGCTGCCCGAGTTCGAGATCGACGCGCAGGCCGTGAGCTGGCAGCAGTACGCCGAGTTCGTCGAGGACGGCGGCTACGACGCGCAGGAGTTCTGGCAGCCGCAGGGCTGGAGCTGGGTACAGCGCGAGGCCCGGCGCTCGCCGCGTCACGTCGACCAGCTGCGCCACGGCGTGCTGGCGCAGCGCTTCGGCAAGCTGATGCGCGTTCCGATGGCGCAGCCGGCGATGCACCTCACCTGGTACGAGGCCGATGCCTGGTGCCGCTGGGCCGGCCGGCGCCTGCCCAGCGAAGTGGAATGGGAGGCTGCTGCCCACCAGGGCGCGAGCCGCGGCTTCCGCTGGGGCGACGTGTGGGAGTGGACGGCGACGACCTTCCGCGCCTATCCCGGCTTCGCGCCCGGGCCGCTGCGCGAGTACTCGCAAAGCGCCTTCGGTTCGCACAAGGTGCTGCGCGGCGCCTCGTTCGCCACGCGCTCGCGCGTGCGGGCGCCCAAGTTCCGCCACTTCGCCGTGGCCGAGCGCGACGACCTGTTCTGCGGCTTCCGCAGCTGCGCGTTGTAGCGGGGCCTCGGCGTGGGCCTGCTGTCCACCACCTACACCGCGACCGATGCCGACGGCCGCATCGTGAGCTGGCGCGACGGCAAGCGCCTGGCCTGGCTGCTGTCGGTGGTCTACCCGCTGGTGCCGCTGGTCGGCGTGGCGCTGCATGCGCACACCGGCGAGCCGATCATGCTGGCCGTGCCGCTGCTGATCGGCTACGGGCTGATGCCGCTGCTCGATGCGCTGATCGGCGAAGACCGCAACAACCCGCCGCAGGCCGTGGTGGCGCAGCTGGAAGCGGACCGCTACTACCGCTGGCTGACCTGGCTCAGCGTGCCGCTGTACTTCGTCACGCTGCTCGTTTGCGCGGCGTGGGCGGGCACGCAGGCGCTGCCGTGGTGGGCGCTCTTGATCCTGGCCTATGTCGCCGGCGTCAATGCCGGCATGGGCCTGACCACCGGCCACGAACTCGGCCACAAGCACAACCGGTTGGAGCAGTGGCTGGCCCGCCTGATCCTCGCCGTGCCGGCCTACGGGCACTTCACCGTGGAGCATGGCCGCGGCCACCACCGCTGGGTGTCGACGCCGGAAGACCATGCCAGCGCGCGCATGGGCGAGAGCATCTACCGCTTCGCGCTGCGCGAGCTGCCCGGCGGCATCCGCCGCGCCTGGCAGCTCGAGTCTCAGCGGCTGGCTGGGTTGGGTGTCCGCTCCTGGAGCTGGCGCAACACGATGCTGCAGTCGTATGCGATCACGGCGCTGCTGCAGCTCGGGCTGATCGCCGCGTTCGGGCCGGTGATGATCGTCTTTCTCGCCATCCACAACCTCGTCGCCTGGTGGCAGCTCACCTCGGCCAACTACGTCGAGCACTATGGCCTGCTGCGCGGCAGGCTGCCCGGCGGCCAGTACGAGGCGCCGCAGCCACATCACTCATGGAACACCAACCACCTGGTGACCAACCTCGCGCTGTTCCACCTGCAGCGCCATTCCGATCACCACGCCAACCCGTCGCGCCGCTACCAGAGCCTGCGCCACGTCGACGACGTTCCGCAGTTGCCCAGCGGCTACTTCGGCATGTTCACGATCGCCTGCTTTCCGCGCTGGTGGTTCCGCGTGATGGACGAACGCCTGCTCGCGCTGCCGCACGTGCAGGGTGATCTGTCGAAGGTGAACATCGATCCGGCAGCGCGCGCCAGCATCGAGGCGCGCCATTTCCCTCAGCGCTTGGGCTTGCGGTAAATCCACCAGGGCAGCACGCGGCGCAGCGACAGCACTTCGCCGCTGTTCTCTGCCGCATAGCCGGGGATCGCATTGAGCTGCGCTCGCCAGGCCTCGCTCTTGAGCAGTGCCAGCAGTGTCTGCACCTGCGGCTGGTCGAGCGCGTGCTGCAGCGTGACGAGGAAGTACTGCTCGCGGGCGATCGGCACGAAGTCCAGCCCGCGCGCCCGCGCAGCGGCCTCGATGCCGAAGGCCGCGTCGGCGCCGCCGCTGGCCACTGCCTCGGCGGCGGCGCGGTGCGAAGGCTCGGTGCGCTCCAGCTCGGCGATCGCCGAGGCCGGGATCTTCTGCGCGGCCAGCAGGTCCTCCAGCACCACCCGCGTGCCGGTGCCGCGCGCGCGGTTGGCGAAGCGCAGGCCGCTGCGGCACAGGTCGGCGAGCTTGGTGATGCCCAGCGGGTTGCCGGGCGCGACGATCAGCCCCTGCGTGCGCCGCGCGAAGCTGACCAGCTTGTGGTGGCCGGGCCGCAGCATCGGGCGGTAGACCTTGGCGGTCGGCGAGCGCAGCGGCGAATCGGTCAGCGCGTGGAAGCCGGCCATCAGGCAGCGGCCGTCGTTGAGCGCCGCCAGTGCATCGACACTGCCGGTGAACTGGATGTCCAGGTGCAGCTTGTGCTGCGTCTGCGCCAGCGTGCGCAGCAGCGGCAGCGCGTCGTCGTGGCTGGCGGTCATCGGGATCACGCCGGCGCTGGCATCGAAGGCGATCGCGAAGGCCTGTTCCAGTTCGGCACGCAAGGCCTCGACCTGCGGCGCGAGCCGCGCCTGCGCGCGCCGCTCGGCCCACAGCAGCTTCTCGCCGAAGGGTGACAGCAGCGCCGGCTGGCCCTTGACCCAGATGACCAGCGACTGGCCGAGTTCGCCTTCCCAGCGCTTGAGCTCGCCCCACACGTGGCGATACGACAGGCCGAGCTGGCGCGCCGCGGCGCTGATCGAGCCGGTGTCGTGCACCGCGGCGAGCAAGGCCATCAGCGGGTGGTGCAGGTCGCGCTGCTGCACCGTCTCGCGGCCAGCCAGCGTGTAGGTGAGGTGCACCCTATGCATTTGCGTTCATATGGTCGGGGCTGCCTATCGGCATGGAGAATCCACGCCAGTATGAGAGAAGTTGGATGAGTGCCTTTGCCGAGAGTGTCCGTACCGCCGTCGACCTGATCTTCCATGCCGATACCGTCCTTGCCCGAACCGTCTGGCTGTCGCTGCAGGTCAGCGGCACGGCGTGCATGGTTGCGGCCGGCTTCGGGCTGGCCTTCGGCGCCTGGATCGCGGTGGCACGCTTTCCCGGCCACCGGCTGCTCGTCTGGCTGCTGAACACGCTGCTCGCGCTGCCCGCGGTGGTGGTGGGCCTGGTCGTCTACCTGCTGCTGTCGCGCAGCGGTCCGCTCGGCGCCTGGGGCATTCTGTTCACGCCCACCGCGATGGTGATCGCGCAGGCCATCCTCGTCTTCCCGGTCATCGCCGCGCTGACCCGCCAGCTCGTCGGCGATTCGCTGCGCGATGGCGGCGACCAGTTGCGGTCGATGGGCGCCCGCCCGATCGTCTGCGCGCTGCTGATGCTGGTGCACGACCGCTGGGCGGTGCTGACCATCCTGATGGCTGCCTTCGGCCGCGCCATCGCCGAGGTGGGCGCGGTGATGGTGGTTGGCGGCAACATCGACGGCGTCACGCGCGTGATGACCACCACCATCGCGCTCGAGACCAGCAAGGGCGACCTTCCGCTGGCGATGGCGCTGGGCATCGTGCTGCTCGGCGTGGTCGGCGTCGTCAACCTGTTCATCGGCTTCGCGCAGCGTGGCCAGGGCTCGGCGCTGGCGGGGGTGCGATGAGCACGGTCATGATCGCCATGCAGGACGTGCGCATCCGCTTCGGCGAGGTCGACGCGCTCAAGGGCGTGTCGATCGCCGTCGGCCGCGGCGAGTTCGTCGCACTCGTCGGCCCCAACGGCTCGGGCAAGACGACGCTGCTGCGCGCCATGCACGGCATGCTGCGCATTCGCGGCACACGCGCCCTCGATGCGGCCGCCGGCCGCCAGGCGATGGTCTTCCAGCGGCCCTTCGTGATGCGCCTGTCGGTGCGCAACAACCTGCGCCTGGCGCTGTGGCTGGCCGGTGCGCCGCGCGCGCAGTGGGGCGAGCGCATCGCCGCCGCGCTGCAGCGCGTCTCGCTGCAGGGTCTGGAGGAGCGGCCGGCGCGCGCCCTCTCCGGCGGCCAGCAGCAGCGCCTGGCGCTGGCGCGGGCCTGGGCCGTACAGCCCGCGCTGCTGTTCCTCGACGAGCCCACCGCCAGCCTCGACCCGGCCGCCAAGAAGGACGTCGAGGCGCTGCTCGCCGGCTTCGCCGCCGACGGCATGACCCTGGTGATGAGCACCCACAACCTCGGCCAGGCCAAGCGCCTGGCCTCCCGCGTGGTCTACCTGGAGGACGGCGAGATCCACGCCGACCTGCCGACCGCGTTGTTCTTCGATGGCGGCCTGCACGGCCGCGCCCAGCAGTTCCTCAAAGGAGAAATGGCATGACCCGTTCCATCACCCGCCGCGCCGCCGCGCGCTTCCTCGCTCTCGCCGCCGCCACCCTCGTCGGCTTCGCCGCCCATGCGCAGGACAAGTTCATCGTGATGTCCTCGACCACCAGCACCGAGCAGTCGGGCCTGTTCGGCCACCTGCTGCCGATCTTCAAGAAGACCAGTGGCATCGACATCCGCGTCGTCGCGCAGGGCACCGGCCAGGCGCTGGACATGGGCCGCCGCGGCGATGCCGACGTGCTGTTCGTGCACGACCAGGTGGCCGAGGAGAAGTTCGTTGCCGAAGGCTTCGGCCTGGAGCGCCGCCCGGTCATGTACAACGACTTCGTCGTCATCGGGCCGAAGGCCGACCCGGCAGGCGTGAAGGGCAAGGACGTGGTCGAGGCACTGAAGAAGCTCGGTGCCTCCAAGGCCGAGTTCGTCTCGCGCGGCGACAAGAGCGGCACCCATGCCGCCGAGTTGCGCTACTGGAAGGCCGCGGGCGTCGACATCGCCGCGGCCAAGCCGGCCGGCTACAAGGAATGCGGCTGCGGCATGGGCCCGGCGCTGAACATCGCCGCCTCGACCAACGGCTACGTGCTGGCGGACCGCGGCACCTGGCTGTCGTTCAAGAACCGCGCCGACCTGGCCATCCTCGTCGAGGGCGACAAGCGTCTGTTCAACCAGTACGGCGTGATCGTCGTGAATCCGGCCAAGCATGCCCACGTCAAGAAGGACATGGCACAGGCCTTCGCCGACTGGGTGGTCTCGCCGGCCGGTCAGGCCGCCATCGCCGAGTACAAGATCGGCGGCGAGCAGCTGTTCTTCCCGAACGCCGGCACGAAGTGATGAAGCGCACGCTGCTGATCGCTGCAATGCTTGCGATGGGTTCGGCCGCTTTGGCGCAGGAGGCCGGCATCAAGGTGCTGGCCGCCGGCAGCCTGCGCGCCGCGCTGACCGATGCGGCACGGGCCTTCGAGGCCGCGGCGCCGGGGCGCAAGGTCGAGCTCGGCTTCGGTGCCTCGGGCCTGCTGAAGGACCGGCTGGTCGGCGGCGAGCGCGCCGACGTGTTCGCCTCGGCGAACATGGAGCATCCGCAGGCGCTGGCCGCGGCCGGCAAGGCGGCAGCCCCGCAGGCCTTCGCGCGCAACAAGCTCTGCGCGCTCGGCGTACCCGGTTTCGAGGCGACGCCGCAGACGCTGGTCGATCGACTGCTCGACCCGACGATCCGCGTCGGCACCTCGACGCCGAAGGCCGATCCGGCGGGCGACTACGCCTTCGCGATGTTCGAACGCATCGAGAAGAGCGGCCGTGCCGGCGCGAACAAGGTTCTGAGCGACAAGGCGCTTCAGCTCACCGGCGGGCCGAACTCACCGCCGCCGCCCAAGGACCGCAACGTCTACGGCGCATTGGTGGCGGCCAATGCGGCGGATGTGTTCCTCACCTATTGCACCAACGTCGTCATCGCGCAGCGCGAACAGCCGGCGTTGCGGCGCATCGAGATCCCGGACGTCGTGAACGTCAGCGCGAGCTACGGCGTGACGGTGTTGATCGGTGCGCCCGAGGCGGCCACGCAGTTCGTGCAGTTCCTGCTGTCGCCGGCCGGGCAGGGCGTGCTGGCGCAGCATGGCTTCGCGACGCCCTGAAGCCCTGCTCCAGAACTGAACAGCGGCCAGGCTGACAAGCTGACGCAGTCCCCTATGCACGAAGTGTCATAAGGGAACGCCTGCGCTTTGCAGCGCTGGACACGACTCCAAGAATGCGCCGCAACACCGCCGTGGGCGCGGTGGCGGCCCATTCCAGGAGACAACCGTGAGCGTTCCCATCAGCCTGACCGTCAACGGCAAAGCCGTGACGGCGAACGTCGATCCGCGCACGCTGCTCGTGCAGCTGATCCGCGAACAGCTTCAACTCACCGGCACGCACATCGGCTGCGATACCGCGCAGTGCGGCGCCTGCACCGTGCACCTCAACGGCCGCGCGGTGAAGTCCTGCTCGATGCTGGCCGTGCAGGCGCAGGGCGCCGAGGTCACGACGATCGAGGGTCTCGGCAAGAACGGCGAACTGCACCCGATGCAGGCCGCCTTCCGCGAGTGCCACGGCCTGCAGTGCGGCTTCTGCACGCCGGGCATGGTGATGTCGGCGGTGAACCTGCTGAACGACCAACCGAACGCCAGCGAAGCGCAGATCCGCGAGGGCCTGGAAGGCAACATCTGCCGCTGCACCGGCTACCAGAACATCGTCAAGTCGATCCAGCTGTGCCAGAGCGGCAAGGTCGGCAGCACTGGCGTCAGCGCCTGAAGGAGTACGCCATGACCGACATGTCCCAACCGCCCGTCAGCCCCATCGGCCAGCCCGTCCGGCGCCGCGAGGACTACCGCTTCCTGACCGGAGCCGGCCAGTACACCGACGACGTGGTGCTGCCCGGCCAGACCTACGGCGTCTTCCTGCGCTCGCCGCATGCGCATGCGCGCATCAAGAGCATCGACACCAGCAAGGCCGCCAAGGCCCAGGGCGTGGTGGCGATCTTCACCGGCGCCGACCTCGCCGAGGCGAAGGTCGGCGGGCTGCCCTGCGGCTGGCTGATCCACAGCAAGGACGGCTCACCGATGAAGGAGCCGCCACACCCGGTGCTGGCGCAGGGCAAGGTGCGCCACGTCGGCGATCAGGTGGCCCTCGTCGTCGCCGAAACGCCGCTGCAGGCCAAGGACGCCGCCGAACTGATCGAGGTCGACTACGACGTGCTGCCGGCCGTGATCGACATCACCAGCGCCGACAAGGCCGGAGCTTCCGTGCACGACGACGTGCCTGACAACGTCTGCTACGACTGGGGCCACGGCAGCAAGGACGCGGTCGACGCGGCGTTCAAGCAGGCGGCGCATGTCAGCACGCTGGAGTTCGCCAACAACCGGCTGATCCCCAACGCGATGGAGCCGCGTGCCGCCAACGCGCACTACACGCGCCACGACGACAGCTACACGCTGTACGTGGCCAACCAGAACCCGCACGTCGAGCGCCTGTTGATGAGCGCCTTCGTGCTCGGCCTGCCGGAGTCGAAGGTGCGGGTGATCGCGCCGGACGTCGGCGGCGGCTTCGGCTCGAAGATCTTCCTCTACGCCGAGGAAACCGCGCTGGTGTGGGCGAGCAAGCGTGTCAACCGGCCGATCAAGTGGACGGCCGAGCGCAGCGAGTCCTTCCTCACCGATGCGCACGGCCGCGACCACCACACCAAGGTCGAGCTGGCGATGGACGCCAAGGGCAACTTCCTGGCCATGCGTGTGGACACCATCGCCAACATGGGCGCGTATCTGTCGACCTTCGCGTCGAGCGTGCCGACCATCCTGTACGCGACGCTGCTGGCGGGCCAGTACAAGACGCCGGCGATCTACTGCAACGTCAAGGCGGTGTTCACCACCACCGCGCCGGTCGATGCCTACCGCGGCGCCGGCCGGCCGGAAGCGACCTACGTGGTCGAGCGCATCGTCGAGCAGGCGGCGCGTGACCTGAAGCGCGACCCGGCCGAGCTGCGCCGGCAGAACTTCATCACCGAGTTCCCGTATGCCACGCCGGTCGGCCTGACCTACGACACCGGCGACTACGCGGCCCACCTCGACAAGGCCATCAAGCTGGCCGACGTGGCCGGCTTCCCGGCGCGCAAGGCGGCCTCGGCGGCCCAGGGCAAGCGGCGCGGCCTGGGCTACAGCTGCTACATCGAGGCCTGCGGCCTGGCGCCGAGCAACATCGCCGGTGCGCTCGGTGCCCGCGCCGGCCTGTTCGAGGCTGGCGAGGTGCGTGTGCACCCGACCGGCACGGTGACGGTGTTCACCGGCTCGCACAGTCACGGCCAGGGCCACGAGACGACCTTCGCGCAGGTGGTCGCTGCCAAGCTGGGCATCCCGGTCGAGAACGTCGAGATCGTGCACGGCGACACCGGGCGTGTGCCCTTCGGCATGGGCACCTACGGCAGCCGGTCTCTCTCGGTCGGTGGCACGGCGATCGTCAAGGCGGTCGACAAGATCATCGCCAAGGGCAAGAAGATCGCCGCCCACCTGCTGGAGGCGTCGGACACCGACATCGAGTTCGACAACGGCGAGTTCAAGGTCAAGGGCACCGACAAGAAGGTGCCGTTCGGCTCGGTGGCGCTGACCGCCTACGTGCCGCACAACTACCCGCTGGACAAGCTCGAGCCGGGCCTGAACGAAAACGCCTTCTACGACCCGACCAACTTCACCTACCCCTCGGGCACCTACGTCTGCGAAGTCGAGGTCGACCCCGACACCGGCAAGACGCGCGTCGAGCGCTTCACCGCCGTCGACGACTTCGGCAACATCGTCAACCCGATGATCGTCTCCGGCCAGGTGCACGGCGGCCTGGCCCAAGGCCTGGGCCAGGCGATGCTGGAGGGTTGTGTGTACGATCCCGAATCCGGACAACTGCTGACCGGCACGTACATGGACTACACGATGCCGCGCGCCGACGACCTGCCGAACTTCACCGTCGACCACACCGTGACCCCCTGCACCCACAATCCGCTGGGCGTGAAGGGCTGTGGCGAGGCCGGTGCGATCGGCTCGCCCCCGGCCTTCATCAACGCGCTGACCGATGCGCTGGGCGTGAAGGACATCGCGATGCCGGCGACCGCCGAGCGTGTCTGGCGTGCCGCCAACAACATGGCCTGAGGAGACGAATCAACATGTACACCTTCGACTACCAACGTCCGGCCAGCGCCGCGGCCGCCGCCTCGGGCTTCCAGGGCGATGCGCGCTACCTGGCCGGCGGGCAGAGCCTGATCCAGGCGATGAAGCTGCGCCTGTCGTCCAGCGAGCGCCTGGTCGACCTCGGCGGCGCCGCCGATCTCAAGGGCATCAAGCTGGACGGCGGCAACGTCGTGATCGGCGCAATGACCACCCACGCCGCCGTCGCCGCCTCGGCCGAGGTCAGGAAGGCCGTGCCGGCGCTGGCCGAGCTGGCCGGCGGCATCGGCGACCAGATGGTGCGCAACATGGGCACGATCGGCGGCTCGATCGCCAACGCCGACCCGGCGGCCTGCTACCCGTCGGCGGTGCTCGGCCTCAACGCGATGGTGAAGACCAACCAGCGCACGATCGCCGGCGATGACTTCTTCACCGGCCTGTACGAGACCGCGCTGAAGCCGGGCGAGCTGATCGTCTCGGTCAGCTTCCCGAGCGTCGCGAAGGCGGCCTACGTGAAGTACAAGCAGCCGGCTTCGCGCTTCGCGCTGGTCGGCGTGTTCGTCGCGCAGACGTCCGCCGGCGTTCGTGTCGCCGTCACCGGCGCGGCCGGCAGCGTGTTCCGCTGCAAGCCGATCGAGGATGCGCTGAACAAGAGCTTCACGCCCGAAGCCGCCAAGGCGGTGAAGGTGAGCGCCGACGGACTGAACAGCGACCTGCACGGCACGGCCGCCTACCGCGCCGCGATGATCAGCGTGATGGCCTCGCGGGCGGTGGCCGCGGCGCTGGCGCGCTGAGAGCCACACCAGGGTCTGCGCCGTGTGGCGACGCCGGCCCTGGTGCCTTCTCCCGTTGGCACTGCTGCTTGCTGCACCGGTGGTGCGCGGGCAGGGGGCCGATGCGCCGCTGCTGACCGTCACGCTCGCCGATGGGCGCAGCCAGACTTTCAGCCGCACCCAGCTCGACGCCCTGCCTGTGGAGAAGGCGAGCGCACGGCTGCGTGACGGCGCGCCGTTCACGGTCAGCGGCGTGTCGGCGACAGCGCTGCTCAAGGCCTGCGGGCTCGATCTCGCGCAGCGTGTCGGTGCCGGCAACGTCGTCGGCCATGCGCTGGTGGCGCGGGCGGCCGACGGCTACCGCGCGGTATTCGGCCTGGCCGAGGTCGATCCACATTTCGGGCATGCTGCGCTGATGGTGAGCTGGACGAATGCCGACGGCTCGCCGCTGCCGGAGCGGTCCGGCCCGCTGCAACTGGTGGCCACGGGTGAAAGCCGGCCCGGCCGCTGGGTGCGCCAACTGCAGTCCCTCGAAGTGAAGAACCTGCCATGACGGCCCTTGAACTGAAGCTGCCCGACTCGGTCGACGCGGTGATCGCGCTGCTGGCCAGCGAGAACTACATCTGCGACCGGCGCCTGGCGACCGCGCTGTTCCTCGCGCTGAAGTTGCGCCGGCCGCTGTTCCTCGAAGGCGAGCCGGGCGTCGGCAAGACCGAGCTGGCCAAGACGCTGGCGAGCACGCTGTCGACCCTGCTGCTGCGCGTGCAGTGCTACGAAGGCCTGGACGTGGCGCAGACCGCCTACGAATGGAACGTGGCGCGGCAGATGGTCGAGATCCGGCTGGCCGAAGCGGCGCATGCGATCCACGACGCGGCCGACCGCGACCGCCTCGCGCACAACCTCTACACCCGCGCGATGCTGATCGAACGCCCGCTGCTGCAGGCGCTGACGCAGGAGCGTTCGCCGGTCCTGCTGATCGACGAACTCGACCGCGCCGACGAACCCTTCGACGCCTTTCTGCTCGAGGTGCTGGCCGAGAACCAGATCACCATTCCCGAGCTGGGTGCCATCAAGGCCAGCGCGCCGCCGATCACCATCATCACCAGCAACCGCACACGCGAGATCCACGACGCGCTGAAGCGCCGCTGCCTGTACCACTGGGTCGAGTTCCCGGACGTCGAGCGTGAACTCGACATCGTGCGCCGCAAGGCCCCCGGTGCCTCCGAGCGCCTGTACCGCCAGGTGGTCGAGTTCGTGCAGCGCATGCGTGGGCTCGACCTGTTCAAGGCGCCGGGCGTGGCCGAAACCATCGACTGGACCAACGCGCTGGTCGCGCTCAACGCGATGCGCCTCGACCCTGCGACCGTGCACGACACGCTGGGTGTGCTGCTCAAGTACCAGGACGACATCGCGCGCATGGGCGGCGGCGACACCGCCAAGATCCTCGACGAGCTGAAGGCTCGGGCTTTGCTGGACTGAGCACCATGCGTCACTCTGGCGAGAGTCACGGGAGGCTGGGGGCCGGCCATGGCGGGCTGAAGTTTCGCT
>NZ_CALRZC010000162.1:0-20059 GCF_943372545.1 Variovorax sp. YR752
GGAAGAGCTCGGCGTCGTGCCGCCGCCGGCGCCGCCGCGCATCTACGCGATCATTCCCTCGCCGGCCGCGCTGGTGCCGGCGATGGTCGTCATCGAGGCGCTTCGCGCGGCCGGCATCGCGGTGCTGATGAACGCCGGCTTCGCCGGCATGAAATCGCAGTTCAAGCGCGCGGACGCGAGCGGTGCACGCTATGCCCTGATCTTCGGCGACGACGAGATCGCCCGCGGCGAGGTTGCGCTGAAGGACCTGCGCGACGCCGCCGCCGCGCAGCGCAGCCTGCCGCTGGCCGGTGCGGCCGCCTGGGCGGCAGACCTCGCCACCGCATAATCCCGCCTTTCCGACGATCTCCGACGCATCGCATCCGCCATGGCCACCCATCTCGATCTCGAAGAACAAGAACAGCTCGACCAGCTCAAGGCGTTCTGGAAGCAGTACGGCAACCTGATCACCTGGGGCTTGACCCTGGTGCTGGCCGGCTTCGCCGCATGGAACGGCTGGAACTGGTGGCAGCGCGACCAGGCCGTCAAGGCGGCGGCGATGTTCGACGAGCTGGAGAAGGCGGCGACCGCCGGCGAGGCGAGCAAGGCGGCCGGCATCTTCAGGGACCTGCAGGAACGCTACCCGCGCACGGCGTACGCACAGCAGGGCGGGCTGGTCGCCGCCAAGGTGCAGTTCGAGAAGGGCCAGGCCGATGAGGCCGCGGTCAGCCTGGCCTGGGTGGCCGGCAACGCCAAGGAAGACGAGTACCAGACGGTGGCGCGGCTGCGCCTGGCCGGCCTGCTGGCCGACCAGAAGAAGTTCGACGAGGCGCTCAAGCAGCTCGACGGTGCGACGGCCAAGGAGTTCGAGGCGCTGGTCGCCGACCGCCGCGGCGACATCCTGCTCGCCCAGGGCAAGACCGACGAGGCCAGGGCCGCCTTCAGGAAGGCCTGGGACACGATGGACCCGAAGGTCGAGTACCGCCGGCTGATCGACGCCAAGCTGACCTCGATGGGCGCCGCGCCGCCGGCCGAAGCGCCGCAGACCGCCGGAGCCGCCAAGTGACGGTAGGCCGCTACCGCGCTGGCCGCTGGCTGGGCGGCGCGCTCGCCGTGTGGCTGGCCGCCTGCTCGAGCGCACCGGAGCGCCCCAAGCCGCAGCCGCTGGAGCCCATCTCCGCGCCGATCGCCGGCCGGCAGGTGTGGTCGCAGGGCATCGGCGATGTGGACTTTCCGCTCGCCGTGGCGGTGAACGACGGTGTCTTCACCGTGGCCAGCGGCAATGGCACGGTGGCGGCATTGCAGGCCGACACTGGCCGAGAGATCTGGCGCACCAGCGTTGACGGACGCATCGTCGCCGGCGTGGGCAGCGACGGCCGCTTCGCGGCGGTGGTGACGCGCGAGGGCGATCTGGTCGTGCTCGACGGCGGCAAGCCGCTGTGGCGCAAGGCCGTCGGCACCAAGGTCGTGACCGCGCCGCTGGTGGCGGGCGAGCGTGTCTTCGTGCTCGGTGTGGACCGGCGCATCGTCGCCTTCGACGTGCTCGACGGCCGCAAGCTGTGGTCGCTGCAGCGACCCGGCGAGCCGCTGACGCTGGCGCAGGGCGGTGTGCTGGCACCGTTCAAGAACACCTTGCTGGTCGGCCAGGGGCCACGGCTGGCCGGGCTCGACCCGCTGAACGGCTCGGTGCGCTGGGAGGTGCCGGTCGCTTCGCCGCGTGGCACCAACGAGGTCGAGCGCCTCGCCGACCTGATCTCGCCCCTGCTGCGCGTGGGCGACAGCGTCTGCATGCGCGCCTTCCAGTCCGCCGTGGGCTGCGTCAACGCCGAACGCGGCACGCTGCAGTGGACCAAGACGGTCGGTGGCACCGAGGGTGTGTCGGGCAACGATCAATTCGTGGTCGGCGCCGATGCGTCGGATCGCCTGACTGCCTGGCGCACCGCCTCTGGCGAGGTCGCCTGGACCTCCGAGAAGCTGCTCTACCGCGGCCTCGGGGCGCCGCTGGTGGTCGGCCCGACGGCAGCGTTCGTCGACGCCGAAGGCATGGTGCACTGGCTGTCGGTCGACAAGGGCGAGCCGCTGCTGCGGCTGGCGACCGACCGCTCCGGCCCGGCCGCCGCGCCGGTGGTGTCCGGCACGACGCTGCTGGTCGTCACCCGCAACGGCGGGCTGTTCGCCTTCCGCCCGAACTGAGCGGTCAGCCCGGAACGCGTCGATGAAACCCGTCATCGCCCTGGTCGGGCGCCCCAACGTGGGCAAGTCGACGCTGTTCAATCGCATGACGAAGAGCCGCGACGCGATCGTCGCCGACTTCGCCGGGCTGACGCGCGACCGCCACTACGGCGACGGACGCATCGGCGAGCGCGAGTTCATTGCCGTCGACACCGGTGGCTTCGAGCCGACGGCCGAGTCCGGCATCGTCAAGGAGATGGCCAAGCAGACCCGCCAGGCCGTCGCCGAAGCGGACGCCGTGATCTTCGTCGTCGACGTGCGCGGCGGGCTGTCCGCGCAGGACCACGACATCGCGAAGTTCCTGCGTACCACCGGCAAGAAGGTGGTGCTGGCGGCCAACAAGGCCGAGGGCATGGTCGAGTCGCCGCTGCTCGGCGAGTTCTACGAGCTGGGCCTGGGCGAGCCGCACCCGGTGTCGGCCGCGCACGGGCAGGGCGTGCGCAGCCTGACCGAGGCGGCGCTCGCCGATTTCCCTTTCGACGAGGACGCGGACGCCGAGCCCGATCCCGACGCGCCGATCCGCCTGGCGGTGGCCGGCCGTCCCAACGTCGGCAAGTCGACGCTGATCAACACCTGGCTGGGCGAGGAGCGCCTGGTCGCCTTCGACCTGCCGGGCACGACACGCGACGCGATCCACGTGCCCTTCGAGCGCCACGGCCAGAAGTTCGAGCTGATCGACACCGCCGGCCTGCGCCGCAAGGGCAAGGTGTTCGAGACGATCGAGAAATTCTCGGTGGTCAAGACGCTGCAGGCCATCGCCGACGCCAACGTGGTGCTGCTGCTGCTCGACGCGACCCAGGGCGTGACCGACCAGGACGCGCACATCGCCGGCTACATCCTGGAAAGCGGGCGTGCCGTGGTGCTGGCGGTCAACAAGTGGGACGCCGTCGATGACTACCAGAAGCAGACCCTGCAACGTTCGATCGAACAGCGCCTGGCCTTCTTGAAATTCGCGCCCTTGCTCCACATCTCTGCCACGAAGCGACAGGGCCTTGGCCCGGTGTGGAAGGCGATCGCCGATGCGCATGCCTCGGCGACGCGCAAGATGCCCACGCCGGTGCTGACGCGCCTGCTGCACGAGGCGGTGGAACACCAGACTCCGAAGCGGGCCGGCATGTTCCGTCCGAAGTTGCGTTATGCCCACCAGGGCGGGATGAACCCGCCGATCGTCGTCATCCACGGAAATTCGCTCGAGCACGTGACCGATTCGTACAAGCGCTTCCTCGAAGGCCGCTTCCGCGAGCACTTCAAGCTGGTCGGCACGCCGCTGCGCATCGAAATGCGCTCGTCGCGGAACCCGTTCGACGAGAAGTGATCGGAACGACTGATCACAAGGTCAATGCGGGGATTCCATCAGGGCGCGGAAGCGCTGTGTTAACGTCCCCTTCCTACGAACTTTCATCACGGAGCATATCGTGAGCAACAAAGGGCAACTCCTACAAGACCCGTTCCTGAACCTGCTTCGCAAGGAGCATGTGCCGGTTTCGATCTACCTGGTCAACGGCATCAAGCTGCAGGGCCACATCGAGTCCTTCGATCAGTACGTGGTCCTGTTGCGCAACACCGTCACGCAGATGGTCTACAAGCATGCGATCTCCACCGTCGTGCCAGGCCGTGCGGTGAACTTCCACGCCAACGAATCGACCGAGCAGGCTTGAGTTCCCAGCAAGCCATCGTCGCCGCCGGCGGCCCGCCGCGGGCCATCCTCGTCGGGGTCGATTTCGGCGGCCGTGGCCCCTTCGACGCGTCGCTCGACGAACTCGCACTGCTGGCCGAGTCGGCCGGCGACGAGCCGGTGGCGCGCATCATCGCGCGCCGCAAGGCTCCAGATCCGGCGTTGTTCGTCGGCTCCGGCAAGGCCGACGAGATCAAGGCGCTGGTCGAAGGGCACCGCGCCGAAGCTGTGCTGTTCGACCAGGCGCTCTCGCCCGCGCAGCAGCGCAACCTCGAGCAGCACCTGGGCTGTGCGGTCGCCGACCGCACGATGCTGATCCTGGAGATCTTCGCCGCGCGCGCGCAAAGCCACGAGGGCAAGCTGCAGGTCGAACTGGCGCGGCTGCAGTACCTCGCCACCCGACTGGTGCGCCGCTGGAGCCACCTGGAGCGCCAGCAAGGCGGCATCGGCACGCGCGGCGGCCCCGGCGAAGCGCAGATCGAGCTCGACCGGCGCATGATCGACGAGCGCATCAAGACGGTGAAGCGCCGCCTCGAGACCGTCAAGAAGCAGCGCAAGACGCAGCGCCGTGCTCGTGAGCGCAACCAGACCTTCCGCGTCTCGCTGGTCGGCTACACCAATGCCGGCAAGTCGACGCTGTTCAATGCGCTGGTCAAGGCGCGCAGCTATGCGGCCGACCAGCTGTTCGCGACGCTGGACACCACGACCCGCCAGCTCTACCTCGAAGAGGCCGGGCGGGCGGTGTCGCTGTCCGACACCGTCGGCTTCATCCGCGACCTGCCGCACAAGCTGGTCGAGGCCTTCGAGGCCACGCTGCAGGAGGCGGCCGACGCCGACCTGCTCTTGCACGTGGTCGACTGCGCCAGCCCGGTGCTCGACGAGCAGATGGCCGAGGTCGAGCGCGTGCTCGAGGACATCGGCGCCGCGCAGATTCCGCAGGTGCTGGTCTTCAACAAGGTCGACCGGCTCGAGGAGAGCCAGCGGCCGCGCATGCTGCGCGACCTGATCGAGCGCCCCGGCGGGCAGCGTGTGCCGCGGGTGTTCGTCAGTGCGCTGGATGGCACCGGCCTGGCCGAGTTGCGGCAGGTGCTGACCGAGGCCGTGCTCGGCACGGTTGCCGACGAGACATCGGCCTGGGCCGGCGACGTGCGCTTCGCGCCCGCTGCGGACACCGCGGCCGACACCGACACAGAGACGACGCCTTCCACCGGAACCTTCGATTCCCACTCCACACCATGAACCCCCTGCACGCCCTTCGCGTTGCGGCCGGACGGCTGCTCAGCAACGGTCGCAACGACGGCCCGCCCGACCTCGACGAACTCTGGCGCGACTTCAACCGCAAGCTTGGCGGCCTGTTCGGCGGCAAGGGCGGCGGCTCGCGCCCGGGCGGCCCGTCCGACGACGGCGGCGGCCCGAACAACTTCCAGCCCGACATGAAGAGCGCGGGCATCGGTGCCGGCCTGATCGCCGGCGTCGTCGCGCTGATCTGGCTGGGCAGCGGCTTCTTCATCGTGCAGGAAGGCCAGCAGGCGGTGGTCACCTCCTTCGGCAAGTTCAGCCACACGGCGGACGCCGGCTTCCAGTGGCGCATGCCGTATCCGTTCCAGGCCCACGAGACGGTCAGCGTGACGCAGCTGCGCTCGCGGGAAGTCGGTCGCAACGCCGTCATCCAGGCGACGGGCCTGCGCGATTCGTCGATGCTGACGCAGGACGAGAACATCATCGACATTCGCTTCACCGTGCAGTACCGGCTGAAGGACGCGCGTGCCTTCCTGTTCGAGAACCGCGATCCGGAAGAGGCGGTGACGCTGGCCGCCGAGTCGGCGGTGCGCGAGATCGTCGGCCGCACCAACATCGACGCGGTGCTGTACGAGCAGCGTGACGCGATCGCCGCCGAGCTGGTCAAGTCGATCCAGAACCAGCTCGACCGGCTGAAGACCGGCATCGTGATTGCGAACGTGAACATGCAGAGCGTGCAGCCGCCCGAGCAGGTGCAGGCGGCATTCGAGGACACCCTGAAGGCCGGCCAGGACGGCGACCGCCTGAAGAAGGAGGGCCTTGCCTACGCCAGCGACGTGATCCCGAAGGCGCAAGGTACGGCGGCACGACTGCGCGAAGAGGCCGAAGGCTACAAGGCCAGCGTGATCGCCCAGGCCGAGGGCGACGCGCAGCGCTTCAACCGGGTGCTCACCGAGTACCAGAAGGCGCCTGGCGTGACGCGCGACCGTCTCTACATCGAGACGATGCAGCAGGTCTACTCGAACGTCAGCAAGGTGATGGTCGACAGCCGCAACAACTCCAACCTGCTCTACCTGCCGCTGGACAAGCTGATCCAGCAGGCGGGTGGGACGACAGCCGCTCCGGCTGCCGCCGCCGCGCCGGCTGACGCCGGTACCGCGGCGGCCGCGGCGCAGGTCGACTCGCGTTCGCGCGATGGCCAGCGCAGCCGCGAGCGTGACACCCGCTGAGCCCCGAGGAGTACCCACAACATGAATCGAATCGGACTCATCGTCGGCATCGCGCTGCTGTTCCTGATGGCGGCTGCCTCCACGCTCTTCGTCGTCGACCAGCGCCAGGTGGCGGTGATCTACGCGCTCGGCGAGATCAAGGAAGTGATCACCGAACCGGGCCTGAAGGTCAAGTTGCCGCCGCCGTTCCAGAACGTCGTCTTCCTCGACCGCCGCATCCAGACGCTGGACAGCCCGGACACCCGGCCGATCTTCACCGCCGAGAAGAAGAGCCTGGTGATCGACTGGCTGGTGAAGTGGCGGGTTGCCGAGCCGCGCCAGTTCATCCGCAACAACGGCACCGACATGCGCAACCTCGAGACGCGCCTGGCCCCGGTGGTGCATGCGGCCTTCAACGAGGAGGTGACCAAGCGCACCGTCGGCGGCGTGCTGTCGATCGAGCGCGACAAGGTCATGCAGGACGTGCGCTCGCGCCTGGACGACGACGCCAAGTCCTTCGGCATCGAGATCCTCGACGTGCGCATCAAGCGCGTCGACTTCGTCGCCAACATCACCGACTCGATCTACAGCCGCATGCGCTCGGAGCGCCAGCAGGTGGCCAACCAGTTGCGTTCGACCGGCGGTGCCGAGGGCGAGAAGATCCGCGCCGACGCCGACCGCCAGCGCCAGATCATCGTTGCCGAGGCCTACCGCGACGCGCAGAAGGTCAAGGGCGACGGCGATGCGAAGGCGTCCGCGCTGTTCGCCGATGCCTTCGGCCGCGACCCGCAGTTCGCCGAGTTCTATCGCAGCCTCGAGGCCTATCGCGCCAGCTTCCGCAACAAGGGCGACGTGATGGTGCTCGACCCGAGCAGCGAGTTCTTCCGCGCGATGCGTGGCTCGTCGTCGGCGCCAGCGGCAGCGGCTCCCGCGAAGAAGTAGCGCCCGGTGAGCGCGGGCTTCTGGGACCTGTTGCTGGCCGCTGGTGCGTTGATGCTGGTGCTGGAGGGGTTGTTGCCCTTCTTCAGCCCGGCCGGCTGGCGGCGGCTGTTCGAGCAGGCGACGCGCCTGTCCGACGGACAGATCCGCTTTCTCGGACTGTCGAGCATGCTGCTCGGCGTGGTGCTGCTGCTGTTGTTCTGGAGTTGACCCAGACGCAGGGCAGGGTGGGGCGGCCGGTACAATCGCCTTTTTAATCCCCCGCGGTTTTCCCATGTCTTCTGCTTGGCTGCTGCCCGAGCACATTGCCGATGTCCTGCCCGCGCAGGCCAGACACATCGAGGAACTGCGGCGGGGTCTGCTCGACGTGGCGCGATCGTTCGGCTGCGAACTGGTCATGCCGCCGCTGATGGAGCACATCGAGTCGCTGCTCTCGGGCACCGGCCGTGACCTCGACCTGAAGACCTTCAAGCTGGTCGACCAGCTCAGCGGTCGCACCCTGGGCGTGCGTGCCGACGCCACGCCGCAGGTGGCACGCATCGACGCGCACCTGCTCAACCGCAGCGGCGTGACGCGGCTGTGCTACTGCGGCCCGGTGCTGCACACCCGCCCCTCCGGCATGCAGGCGACGCGCGAGCCGCTGCAGTTCGGCGCCGAGATCTACGGCCATGCCGGGCTGGAGGCGGATCTGGAAGTGCAGGACCTCGCACTCGATTGCCTGCGCGGCGCCGGCCTGGTCGAAGCGACGCTGGACCTGGCCGATGCGCGCATCGTTCGTGCGCTGCTCGACGGTGTGGACGGCGCACGGCGCTCCGACATCCAGGCGGCGCTGGCCGCCAAGGACGTGGCCGCACTGGGCGACCTGTGTGCCGGGCTGGCCGAACCGGTGCGCCGTGCGCTGTGTGCGCTGCCGGCCTTCTATGGCGGCGAGGAGGCCATCGCTGCCGCACGTGACGCGCTGCCGGCGCTGGCGCCGGTGCGCGCTGCACTCGATGACCTGACGACGCTGGCCCGCCATGCGCGGCAGGCGCACCCGGAGGTGCGTGTCGGCTTCGACCTGGCCGACGTTGGCGGCTCGGCCTACTACAGCGGCGCGCGCTTCGCGATCTACGCCAAAGGCTCGAGCGATGCGGTCGCGCGTGGCGGCCGCTATGACGAGGTCGGTGCGATCTTCGGCCGCAACCGGCCGGCGGTGGGTTTCAGCCTCGACCTGAAGGAGCTGGCGCAGCTGGTTCCGGGGCGTGGCGGCCGACCGGCCGTGCGCGCGCCCTGGTCGGAAGACGCCGGCCTGCGCGCCGCGGTGCGCCGGCTGCGCGAGCAGGGTGAGACGGTGGTGTGCATCCTGCCGGGGCACGACCACGAAGGCCAGGAGTTCGAGTGCGACCGCGAACTCGTCGCCGTGGCCAGCCAATGGGTGGTGCGCGCGCTGTGAGCGCCGCCTGCTCGCGTATCAGCAGTTTCGAGTGAATCCCGACATGCAGCACAACATCGATCCGAGCGCCGGTCACAACGTCGTCGTCGTCGGCACCCAGTGGGGCGACGAAGGCAAGGGCAAGGTGGTGGACTGGCTCACCGACCACGCCGAGGCGGTGGTGCGTTTCCAGGGTGGCCACAACGCCGGCCACACGCTGGTCATCAAGGGCGTGAAGACCGCGCTGCAGCTGATTCCCTCGGGGATCATGCGCGACGGCGTGGCCTGCTTCATCGGCAACGGCGTGGTGGTCGACCCGACGCACCTGCTGTCCGAGATCGAGCGGCTCGAAGGCATCGGTCTGGAGGTGCGCTCGCGGCTGTTCGTCAGCGAGTCCTGCCCGCTGATCCTGCCCTTCCACGTCGAGGTGGACCGCGCCCGCGAGGCGCTGCGCGAGACCAGCGGCGCCGGCAAGATCGGCACGACCGGCAAGGGCATCGGCCCGGCGTATGAAGACAAGGTGGCTCGCCGCGCGCTGCGCGTGCAGGACCTGAAGCACCCCGAGCGCTTCGCGGCCAAGCTGCGCGAACTGCTGGCCCTGCACAACGTGGCGCTGTCGGGCTACCTGAAGTCCGAGCCGCTGGAGTTCCAGCCGATCTACGACCTGGCGATGAAGGTGGCCGAGCAGCTCAAGCCGATGATGGCCGACGTCGGCTACATGCTGCACACCATCAACCGGCGCGGCGGCAACATCCTCTTCGAAGGCGCGCAGGGCACGCTGCTGGACATCGACCACGGCACCTATCCGTACGTCACCTCGAGCAACTGCGTGGCTGGCAATGCGGCGGCGGGCTCGGGCGTCGGCCCGGACATGCTGCACTACATCCTCGGCATCACCAAGGCGTACACGACGCGCGTGGGCAGCGGGCCGTTCCCGAGCGAACTGCCGATGGACGAACCGGGAACCGTGGGCCATCACCTGTCGACGGTCGGCCAGGAGCGCGGCACGGTCACCGGCCGTCCGCGCCGCTGCGGCTGGCTGGACGCCGCAGCGCTGAAGCGCTCGATCATCATCAACGGCATCTCGGGCCTGTGCATCACCAAGCTCGATGTGCTCGACGGGCTGGCCGAGATCAAGGTCTGCGTCGGCTACGAACTGCATGGCAAGCGCATCGACATCCTGCCGCTGGACGCCGACGACGTGGCCGCCTGCGTGCCGATCTACGACAGCTTCCCCGGCTGGACCGAGACCACCTTCGGCGTGACCGAGTGGGACAAGCTGCCGCTGAACGCGCGCCGCTACCTCGAACGGGTGCAGCAGTTCATCGGCGCGCCGATCGACATGGTCTCGACCGGCCCGGACCGCGTGCACACCATCCTGCTCAAGCACCCGTATCGCGGTTGATTGATATCCGCGCCGCGGCCCCCATTTCATCTGGAGCGCCTTCATGCTGACCGACGACGGCAAACACCTTTACGTCTCCTGGGACGAGTACCACATGCTGATCGAGCGCCTGGCGCTGAAGGTGCATGCGTCGGGCTGGGATTTCGACCAGATCCTGTGCCTGGCGCGCGGCGGCATGCGGCCGGGCGACGTGCTGTCGCGGGTGTTCGACAAGCCGCTGGCGATCATGTCGACGAGTTCGTACCGGGCCGAGGCCGGCACCATCCAGGGCCGCCTGGACATGGCGAAGTACATCACGCTGCCCAAGGGTGAACTGGCCGGCCGTGTGCTGCTGGTCGACGATCTGGCCGACTCGGGCGTGACGCTGCGTGCAGTGGTGGACCGGCTGCGCGGCATGCCCTCGATCAGCGAGTTGCGCTCGGCAGTCATCTGGACCAAGGGCGTGTCGAGCTACACACCCGACTACTACGTCGAACTGCTGCCCACCAGCCCGTGGATCCACCAGCCGTTCGAGGAGTACGACGAACTGCGCCCGGAAGGCCTGGCGAAGAAGTTCGTCATCTGAGCCGCCGGCCTGAAAGCCGCTCCCACAAGCAAAAAGGCCAGCGCGGTTGCGCTGGCCTTCTCTTCAGTCTGTCTCTTCACTCTGTCTATCATCTGGTGCCCAGGAAGGGACTCGAACCCCCACGGTGTTACCCGCTAGTACCTGAAACTAGTGCGTCTACCAATTCCGCCACCTGGGCATTTCAGGAAGTCTTGGATCATATCATCAAAACAAACCAACACTCAACTTCCCCCGCCGTCGGCGCCGAACTGATGAGCGAAGTCGAGGGCACGGTGCAAGGGCACCGCGACGGCCACGGCTTCCTCGTGCGCGACGACCGCCAGCCCGACGTCTACCTGTCGCAGCAGGAGATGCGCGCGGTGCTGCACCGCGACCGCGTCAAGGTGCGGGTCATCCGCTACGACCGCAAGGGCCGGCCCGAAGGCCGCATCCTCGAGATCCTCGAGCGCCGCAAGGCACCGATCATCGGCCGGCTGCTGCACGAAGGCGGCATCTGGCTGGTTGCGCCGGAAGACAAGCGCTACGGCCAGGACATCATGATCCCGAAGAACGCGATCGCGAATGCGACCGCGGGCCAGGTGGTCGCGATCGAGCTGACCGAGACGCCATCGATGTATTCGCAGCCGGTCGGCCGTGTCACCGAGGTGCTCGGCGAGATCGATGACCCCGGCATGGAGATCGAGATCGCGGTGCGCAAGTACGAGGTGCCGCACCGCTTCTCGCCCGAGACCCTGGCGCAGGCCGCGGCGCTGCCGGAGAAGATCCGCGCCGCTGACCGCAAGCACCGCATCGACCTCACCGACGTGCCGCTGGTCACCATCGATGGCGAGGACGCACGCGACTTCGACGATGCCGTCTACTGCGAGCCCGCCAAGGTCGGCCGGGGCAAGGGCTGGCGCCTGATCGTCGCGATTGCCGACGTCAGCCACTACGTGAAGCCGGGCGAGCCGCTCGACGAGGACGCCTACGAGCGCGCCACCTCGGTGTACTTCCCGCGCCGCGTCATTCCGATGCTGCCGGAGAAGATCTCCAACGGCCTGTGCTCGCTGAACCCGAACGAGGACCGCCTCGCGATGGTCTGCGACATGCTGGTCACGACCACCGGCGAGGTGCATGCCTACCAGTTCTTTCCAGCGGTGATCTGCTCGCACGCACGCTTCACCTACACCGAGGTGGCGGCGATCCTGGGCAACACACGCGGGCCCGAGGCGGCACGGCGTGCGGATCTGGTGCCGCACCTGGTGCACCTGCACGAGGTCTACCGTGCGCTGCTGAAGGAGCGCGGCAAACGCGGCGCGATGGACTTCGAGAGCACCGAGACGCAGATCGTCTGCGACGAGAACGGCCGCATCGAGAAGATCGTGCCGCGCACGCGCAACGACGCGCACCGGCTGATCGAGGAGGCGATGCTCGCTGCCAACGTCTGCTCGGCCGACTTCATCGCACGCGCCAAGCATCCGTCGCTGTACCGCGTGCACGAGGGCCCGACGCCGGAGAAGCGCACGCTGCTGCAGAACTACCTGAAGGCGCTGGGCCTCGGCCTGTCGGTCAGCGACGATCCGCAACCCAAGGAGTACCAGGCGATTGCGGCGGCGGTGAAGGACCGGCCCGATGCGCTGCAGATCCACACCATGCTGCTGCGCTCGATGCAGCAGGCGATCTACACCGGCACCAACGCCGGCCACTTCGGCCTGGCCTACGAGGCCTACACCCACTTCACCAGCCCGATCCGCCGCTACCCCGATCTGCTGGTGCACCGCGTGATCAAGGCGCTGCTGCACGGCAAGCGCTACCACCTGCTCAGCGGCAAGTTCGAGGAGGCGCCGAAGGTGCGCCACGCCGGCAAGGCGCAGCGCGCGCCGAACCAGGAACTCGAGCACTGGGAGGCTGCCGGCGCCCACTGCAGCACCAACGAGCGCCGCGCCGACGAGGCCTCGCGTGACGTCGAGGCGTGGCTGAAGTGCCGCTACATGCGCGAGCATCTCGGCGAGGAATTCGCCGGCACGGTCAGCGCAGTGACCGGCTTCGGCCTGTTCGTGACGCTGGATTCGCTGTACGTCGAGGGCCTGGTGCACATCACCGAGCTCGGCGGCGAGTACTACCGCTTCGACGAGGTGCGCCAGGAACTGCGCGGCGAGCGCAGCGGCGTGCGCTACATCGTCGGGGCGCGCGTGCGCGTGCAGGTCAGCCGCGTCGACCTCGATGGCCGGCGCATCGATTTCCGCATGGTGCGCGAGGGCGAGGACGATGCGGCGCGGCTGCGCGCGCGACGTGAACGCGCGCCCGACCGCAACGAAAGTGCCGCCGAGGAACTGGCGCGCGTGAAGTCGGCCGACCGCGCCACCAAGGCGGCGACCAAGGCCAAGAGCCGCGGCGGCAAGTCGGCGCACCCGGTCAAGGCGGCCAAGTCGACGGCGCGCAAGGCGTCGTCGGCCGCGCGGGGTGCCAAGCGGCGCTGAGGCGGGCTCAGTGCTCGGGCGGCAGCGCCATCCGCTCGATCAGGTCGGCTGCGCGCAGCACGGGCAGGCCGGCGCGCTCGGCCGCCAGGCCGTGGCGCCACGTGCTGTGGATGGCGGCGTGGCGCGCACGGTCGGCCGGGTCGGACTCGTCGCGTTGCGACCAGTCTCCGCCGATCCAGCCGGCGAGCACGTCGCCGGTGCCGGCCGTGGCCAGTGCGGCGTTGCCGCTGCTGTTGATGTGCGCAGCGCTCCCGGGTGCAGCGATCACCGTACCCGAGCCCTTGAGAACGACCACGGCGGCGAAGGCGTTGGCAAGTTCGCGGGCTGCGCCCAGCCGGTCCGATTGCACCTCGGCCGCCGTGCGGCCGAGCAGCCGGGCTGCCTCCAGCGGGTGGGGGGTCAGCACGGTGGCCCGACCGCGGCGCGATCGGAGCAATCGGTGCAGTGAGTCATCGGCCGCGATCGCGTTGAGGGCGTCGGCATCCAGCACCAGGCGGCCCGCCGCGCTCAACAGGCGCGGCAGCAGGGGGCGCACTGCATCACCGCCCCCGCACCCGCACACGACGGTGCTGCGCTCCAGCATCGTGGTGTCGACCTGCGACGACCAGCCTCGGCGCAGCATCAGTTCCGGGCGCGCCGGGTCGAGCGTGGCCGCGTCGGGATCGAGCAGTTCGACATAGACACGGCCCGCACCGGCCGCCAGGGCCGCGCGTGCCGCCAGCAGCGCTGCGCCAGCCAGGCCGCGTGCGCCGCCGACCACGGCGACATCGCCGAAGCTGCCCTTGTGCTGCGCGTGACGTCGCGCGGGCGCCGACGCGGCATCGGCGCCACCGAGCCGGGCGTCTGGCGTCTCGAACTGCAGGTCCACGCCGAGCCCGTCGAACCACACGCTGCCGGCGTGGTCGCGCCCGGCGCCGGTGAAGAGCCCTGGCTTGAGAGTCAGCAGGCTCAGCGTGTGCTGCGCCTGCACGCAGTCGCCGAGCGCTTGCCCGCTGTGGGCATCGAGGCCGGAGGGCAGGTCGATCGACAGCACCGGGCAGGGCAGGCCGCGCAGATTGCGGATCGCTTCGCGCAGGGCACCTTCGACGGGGCGGCTGGCGCCGATGCCGAGCAGGGCGTCGAGGGCCAGGTCGGCAGCGTTCAGCGGCATCGTGGGCGTCGGCACGATGGACACGCCGGCGTCCCGCGCACGGGCCAGCGCATCTCGGGCGTCGTCGGCCGATGGTTCCGCGAGCAGCACCACCTCGACCGACTTGCCCGCGTGCATCAGATGGATCGCCGCATCGAGGCCGTCACCGCCGTTGTTGCCTGTGCCGGCCAGCACGCGCACCACGCGCGCATGCGGGGCGAGGGCGAGGGCGAGCCGAGCCACTGCGGAACCGGCACGCTGCATCAGCGCGTGTGGCGGCAGGGTGGCCGACGCAGCCGCTTCGATGCGCCGCGTCTGAGCGACGTCGAACAGCGGCTGGTCCGGGCTGAGTACGGTGAGGCGTCGCATCGACTGCGAGCGTATCAGCGCAGCCGGGCGATCCCCAGGCCTTCCAGGCTGATCGGTGCCTCGCGCCCGGCCATCGCTTGCGCGAGCGCAAACGCCGATCCGCAGGACAGTGCCCAGCCGCTGGAGCCGTGGCCGAGGTTGAGCCAGACGCCTTCGATGCCGCTGGCGCCGAGCACCGGGGGGCCGTCGGGCAGCATCGGCCGTGCGCCCTTCCAGCGCTGCACCTGGCTCATGCGGCCGGCGCCCGGAAACCAGTCGTTGAGCACCTTGTAGAGTGTGTCCAGGGCAGCTGTGTCGTACTTCTCCAGGGTGCCGCCCAGCTCGGCGCTGCCGGAGACGCGGATGCGCTGGCCGATGCGGCTGATCGCCACCTTGTAGCGCTCGTCCATCAGCGCGGCCCGCGGCGCGCGCTCGGAGGGCAGGTCGTCGGGCCGCAGCGGTGCGGTGATCGAGTAGCCATGCACCGCGCGCAGCGGCAGCTTCAGGCCGAGCGGGCGCAGCAGTTCCGGCGCGCCCATCGCCGCGCAGACGACCACGGCGTCGAAGTCCTCGCCGATCGGCTCGAGCGGTGCGGGCTCGGTGGAGGGGCCGCCGTTGCTCGTCGAAGCGGGTTCGATCAGCAACTGCGTCGACTCGGCCGGCGGCATGTAGCGGTGCACGACCTGCGGCGTGCGCCCGGGCACCAGCCGCTGCACCTGCGTGTGGAAGCACCAGCGCACGCCGAGCTTCTGCGCCTCGGTGCGCAGCAGGTGGGCGAACTGCCGGCAGTTGCCGACTTCGTCGTCGGGCAGGTGGATGCCGGCGTGGAGCGTGGTGTCCGGGTTGAGGCCGGGCTCGATCTCACGGCAGCGCGGCGCATCGACCAGGTGGAAGCGGCCGCCCAGTTCGGTGAGCAGCTTGAGGCCGGGGCGAGCGGCAGCGAGGTCCGCGGGGCTGCGCAGCAGCACGAGGTAGCCGGTCTCGTGCTCGAACTCGAGCTGCAACGTGTGCATCAGCGCGTGCAGCCGGCTGCGGCTGAACACCGCGAGGCGCTGCATGCGCGTTCGGTTCGCCTGCCAGGTCTCGGGGCGGCAGGCGCGCCACCAGCGCCACAGCCATGCGAGCAGGGCCGGATCGAGGCTCGCGTGCAAGCGCACCGCGGCATGGCGCTCGAACAGCATGCGCAGCACCTTGCCGGGCATGCCGGGCGCCGCCCAGGGGGTGACATAGCCCGGCGCGATCACTCCTGCGTTGGCGAAACTGGTCTCGGCAGCGACGCTGCCGCGGCGCTCGAAGACGGTCACCTCATGGCCGTCGGCCGCGAGTTCGTAAGCCGTGGTGACGCCGACGATGCCGGCGCCGATGACTGCGACCCGCATGTCAGCGCCGCTGCGGCGCGGTCGCCGCCTGAATCGCCGCTTCGATGGCCAGGGACGCATCGAGCACCGCGTCGTCGCGCAGGGCCGCGCTCCACACCATCAGGCCGACCGGCATCTCGCCGTCGCGCTGGCATGGCAGCGAAAGCGCGCAGCCATCGAGGAAGTTGATTGCGCTCGGGTTTCTCAGCAGCAGGCCGTTGGCGGCGAAGAAGGCGTCGTCGCTGGCGACCAGCGGTGCGATGGGCGGCGCGACGATCGGCACGGTGGGGCTGAGCATGGCGTCGAACCGGGCGATCGCCGCTTCGGTGCGCGCGATCCAGTCGCGCCGTGCCCACATCAGCTCGACGTAGTCGGCCGCGCTCATCTTCTCGCCGCGGCGGATGCGCATCGCGACGCGCGGATCGTAGCGCTCGGCATCGGTGGTTAGGCGCCGTCGGTGCCAGGCCCAGCTCTCGGCCGCAGAGAAGCCGCCCGCGGCGTTGAGGCCGGCGAGTTCGGCCAGCGTCGGCAGCGCGATCTGCTCGATCGTGGCGCCGGCATCGCGCAGCACCGCCAGCGCGCGGTCGAACGCAGCAGCGACGGGCGGCTCCAGCGCATCGAGCATCAGCGTCGTCGGCACGCCCAGGCGCAGCGCCGGCAGCGGCTTGGCGGGCAGAGCGACACGACGCTGCGCCAGCACCTCGTGCAGCACGATCGCATCGCGCACCGAGCGGGTGATGGCACAGACGGTGTCGAGCGTCGTCGACAGGGGAATGGCTCCGTCGGTCGGAACCAGCCGAGCGGTGCTCTTGAACCCGACCAGGCCTTGCAGGGCTGCGGGGATGCGGATCGAGCCGCCGGTGTCCGAGCCGAGTGCCGCCCAGGCCGCACCGGCGGCGACGCTGACCGCGCCGCCCGAGGTCGACCCGCCGGGGATGCGCGGCGTGGGGTCCAGGCTGGCCGTGGCCACGTTCGCCGGCGTGCCGTGGTGCGGGTTGATGCCGACGCCCGAGAAGGCGAACTCGCTCATGTTCGTGCGACCGATGAACGCCGCACCAGCCGCACGCAGCCTCGCCACGGCCGGGCAGTCGGCCCGTGCCGGCGGCGCGGCGGACATCGCGGCGCTCGCAGCCTTCGTCGGCTCGCCGGCGACGTCGAACAGGTCCTTGATGCTGACCGCCAGCCCCACCAGGGGCGTGTCGCGCGATGCCGCGTCGGCCTGGGCGAGGGCGCTGTCGAACGAGGTCGAGAGGAAGGTGTGGCGGCAGGTGTCGCTGCGGGCGGCGGCAACGCTGCTTTCCATCGCGCTGCGCGCCGTCACGGCGCCGCTCGCGATACGCGCCCGGATGGCGCAGAGGTCGTCGACCATGTGGCGTGCTACAATCTTCGGGTTTGTCTGGGGGCTCACCCCGGATGAATCAATCGCGAAGCCGGCCACTGAAAGGTGTTGCGGCGCTGCTTTCGACCCAGGTGTGTCGTGAAGTGTCGCCGCGATTCGGGCCGGATTCTAGAACCAACCTTTGGAGTCCCTATGACGATCAGCATGCGTGAAATGCTGGAAGCCGGTGTGCACTTTGGCCACCAGACGCGCTTCTGGAATCCCAAGATGGCCCCGTACATCTACGGGCATCGCAACAAGATCCACATCATCAACCTCGAGAAGACGCAGCCGCTCTTCAACGAGGCCACCAAGTTCATCCGCCAGCTCGCTGCCCGCCGCGGCACGATCCTGATGATCGGCACCAAGCGCCAGGCACGCGAAGTCATCGCCCTGGAAGCGCAGCGCGCCGGCATGCCCTATGTCGACCAGCGCTGGCTCGGCGGCATGCTGACCAACTTCAAGACCGTCAAGGGTTCGCTGAAGAAGCTCAAGGACATGCAGGCCCAGATGGAGTCGGGCACCGAGATCCGCATCAAGAAGGAACAGCTGATGTTCCAGCGCGAACTCGCCAAGCTCGAGAAGGACATCGGCGGCATCCAGGACATGAACGCGCTGCCCGACGCGCTGTTCGTGATCGACGTCGGCTACCACAAGATCGCCGTCGCCGAGGCCAAGAAGCTGGGCATTCCCATCATCGGCGTGGTCGACTCGAACCACTCGCCCGAAGGCATCGACTACGTGATCCCGGGCAACGACGACTCGTCGAAGGCGGTGGCGCTGTATGCCCGTGCCGTGGCCGACGCCGTGCTCGAAGGCAAGGCCAACGCGACCACCGAGGTCGTCCAGTCCGCGGCCGGTGGCGACGAGTTCGTGGAAGTCGAGACCGCGGCCTGATCCGCGCGCCCCGACTCGCCCGCGGCGAGCCAAGAAAGGGGCTGATACAGCCCCTTTTTTTCGATGTGCTACACGCTTGATTGCTGCCGCGGCGAGAGTGCCGCGACAGCCCCATTGATGGAGAACTGATATGCCCGCAATCACCGCCAGCATGGTCGCCGAACTGCGCGCCAAGACCGACGCGCCGATGATGGAATGCAAGAAGGCCCTGACCGAGGCCGACGGCGACATGGGTCGCGCCGAGGAGATCCTGCGCGTCAAGCTCGGCAACAAGGCCGGCAAGGCGGCTGCCCGCATCACCGCCGAGGGCGTGATCGCCGCCGCGGTGGACGGCACCACCGGTGCGCTGATCGAGGTCAACTGCGAGACCGACTTCGTCTCGAAGAACGAATCCTTCCTGGCCTTCGTGAAGGCGGCGGCCGAACTGGTCGCCAAGAACAACCCGGCCGACGTGGCCGCGCTGTCGGCGCTGCCCTACGTGCAGGACGGCTTCGGCCCGACGCTGGAAGACGTGCGCAAGGGCCTGATCGGCAAGATCGGCGAGAACATGTCGATCCGCCGCTTCAAGCGCTACGCAGGTGGCGGCGCGCTGGCGCATTACCTGCACGGCACGCGCATCGGCGTGATGGTCGAGTACGCCGGCGACGGCGTGGCGGCCAAGGACGTCGCGATGCACGTGGCGGCGATGAAGCCGGCTGCGCTGTCGTCGGCCGAGGTGCCGGCCGAACTGGTCGAGAAGGAGCGCAAGATCGCCGCCGAGAAGGCCGCCGAGAGTGGCAAGCCGGCCGAGATCGTCGCCAAGATGGTCGACGGCTCGGTGCAGAAGTTCCTCAAGGAGGTCAGCCTGCTCGACCAGGTGTTCGTCAAGGCGGCCGACGGCAAGCAGACGGTCGGCGCGATGCTCAAGGGCGCCAAGACCGACGTGAAGGGCTTCACCCTGTACGTGGTCGGCGAGGGCATCGAGAAGAAGGTCGACGACTTCGCCGCCGAGGTGGCCGCGCAGGTCGCTGCTGCCAAGGGCGCCTGAGGCGCTTCGCCGGGGGCAGGAGAGGGCCCCCGGCGATTAGACTTGCGAGCCACGAGAACAGCACCGCGCCAGGAGCCCCACTGCATGCCCGCCTACAAACGTATCCTGCTGAAACTCTCCGGCGAAGCGCTGATGGGCGACGATGCCTACGGCATCAACCGCGCCACCATCGTGCGCATGGTGCGCGAGGTGCAGGAGGTGACCCAACTCGGCTGCGAGGTGGCGGTGGTGATCGGCGGCGGCAACATCTTCCGCGGCGTCGCCGGTGGATCGGTCGGCATGGACCGCGCCACGGCCGACTACATGGGCATGCTGGCCACGGTGATGAACTCGCTGGCTCTGGCCGACACGATGCGCCAGGAAGGCATGACGGCGCGCGTGATGTCGGCCATCGCCATCGAGCAGGTGGTCGAGCCCTACGTTCGGCCGAAGGCGCTGCAGTACCTGGAAGAAGGCAAGGTCGTGGTGTTCGCTGCCGGCACCGGCAACCCCTTCTTCACCACCGACACGGCGGCTGCGCTGCGCGGCGCCGAGATCGGCGCGCAGATCGTGCTCAAGGCGACCAAGGTCGACGGTGTCTACAGCGCCGACCCGAAGAAGGACCCGGACGCCACCCGTTACACGCAGATCAGCTTCGACGAGGCGATCTCGAAGAACCTGCAGGTGATGGACGCCACCGCCTTCGCGCTGTGCCGCGACCAGAAGCTGCCGATCAAGGTGTTTTCCATCTTCAAGCCCGGTGCGCTGAAGCGGGTGGTGCAGGGCGAGGACGAAGGTACGCTGGTGCACGTCTGACAGCGCCCGCGCAAA
>NZ_CALRZC010000163.1:0-19715 GCF_943372545.1 Variovorax sp. YR752
TCTTCTGTCGCGCCCGCGAACACACATCCTTACGAGAGCCTCACGCCTGACGTGGTGCTCGACGCGCTCGCGACACTCGGCCTGCACGGCGATGGCCGGCTCACCGGCCTGAACTCCTATGAAAACCGGGTCTACCAGGTGTTCCTGGAAGACCCGAATCCGCATCCTGCGGTGGTGCTCAAGTTCTACCGCCCCGGCCGCTGGAGCGAGGCCGAGATCCTCGAAGAACACGCCTTCTCGCTCGAACTGGCCGCCGGCGAAGTGCCGGCCGTGCCCCCGCTGGTCTTCGACGGCAAGACGCTGCACCACCACGCCGGCTTTGCCTTCAGCGTGAGCCCCTACCGCGGCGGCCGCGCGCCCGAGCTCGACAACTTCGAGGTGCTCGAATGGGTCGGCCGCTTCCTGGCGCGCATCCACACCGTGGGCAGCGCCAAGCCTTTCGAGGCCCGCCCCGCGCTCGACCTGCAGACCTTCGGCCTGGACTCGCGCGACTGGCTGCTGGAAAACGACAAGATCCCGCTCGACATGCAGCGCGAATGGGAAAAGACCTGCAACGAGGCGCTGGACATGGTCCGCGCAACCGCCCTGGCGCTGCAGCCGCCGGCCTCCGACTTCAAGCCCCGCAAGCTGCGCCTGCACGGCGACGTGCACCCCGGCAACATCCTGTGGACGCCCACCGACCGCCCCGGCGGCGGCCCGCACTTCGTCGACCTGGACGACGCGCGCACGGGCTTCGCGGTGCAAGACCTGTGGATGCTGCTGTCGGGCGACCGCGCGCAGCGCACGGCGCAGCTGTCGGGCCTGCTCGACGGCTATGAGCAGTTCCGCGAATTCGACCGCCGCGAGCTGGCACTCATCGAGCCACTGCGCACGCTGCGGCTCATCCACTACAGCGCCTGGCTGGCGCGCCGCTGGGAAGACCCGATCTTCCCGATCAACTTTCCGTGGTTCGGCTCCAGCGACTACTGGAAGGGCCAGATCCTCGTGCTGGAAGACCAGTGCGAGCAGATGGCGGAAGAGCCGCTGTACGCGTGATCACTCGGCGGCGTTCGCGGCAAGGCTCTGCGCCACGCCTTCGAGCAGCCGCTCGACCAGCACATTGACCGGCCCGGTGCGCCACACACCGTAAGCCTCCGACTGCGCCACCGCGCGGTCGAGCGGGCGGAACACCGCGCCGCGCAGCGCCGAGTGCCGCATCGCCTGCGGCACCAGCGCCACGCCCATGCCCTGCGACACCAGCGACACCACGGCCAGCCAGTGCCGCACCTCGTGGCGCACCTCGGGCGAAAAGCCCGCGTCGGCGCAGATCGACAAAATGCGCTCGTGGTAATCGGGTGACGCCTCGCGCGAGAACAGCACGAAGGGCTGCGCGCGCAGGTCGGCCGGCGCCAGCACGCGCTTGCGCGCCAGTGCATGGCCCGCGGGCAGGCAGGCCACGAAGGGCTCCGACAGCAGCAGCCGGTGCTGCAGCTCGGCCGGCATGCGGCTGGTGTGAACGAAGCCCAGGTCGAGCCGGTCGTGCAGCAACTCGGCGATCTGCACGCCGGAGTTGAGTTCGCTCAGCGTGATGCGCACCGCCGGATGCCGCGCCTGGAACGCGCGCAGCGCCGGCGGCAGGCCGCGGTAGAGCATGGCGCCGACGAAACCGATGCGCAGCCGGCCCGCCGAGCCGGTGGCCACGTCGCGCGCTTCCATGGCGGCCTCTTCGGCCTGCAAGAGCACGCGCCGCGCCGACACGCGCAGCGCCTCGCCCGCGGGCGTGAGCCGCACCTCCTTGCTGTTGCGCTCGAACAGGCGCGCGCCCACCGAGTCTTCGAGCTGGCGGATCGCCACCGACAGCGGCGGCTGCGAAATGGCCAGCCGCCGCGCGGCACGCCCGAAGTGCAGCTCTTCGGCGAGCACGGAGAAGTAGCGCAGGTGCCGCAGTTCCATGAATAGTTAAATCAAATCGTACAAGACCAAATCAATATTAGACACGGATCGTTGCCAACTCAACAATGCGGCGAACCAGGAGACGCCCGCATGCCTACATCCGCAGCCACAGCCGCCGCGCACCCCACCGCGCACCCGATCCCCGATCGCCACGGCCAGAACCTCTTCACCACCGACACCGAGCTGCACACGCTGCTCGCGCTGTACCTGCCCGAGGCCCTGCGCACGCACATGCGCCCGCACTTCGAGCGCCTGGGCGGCCTGGCAGGCGGCCTGCTCGACGACCTGGCCGGCACCGCCGACCGCAACCCGCCCACGCTGAAGCAGCGCACGCGCACCGGCGTCGACGAGCAGAAGGTCATCAAGCACCCGGCCTATGTCGAGATGGAGCGCCTGGCGCTCAGCGAATTCGGCCTGGCCGCCATCTCGCACCGCGACGAGACGCTGGGCTGGCAAGGCAAGATGCCGCCGCTGGTCAAGTACGTGCTGACCTACCTCTTCGTGCAGGCCGAGTTCGGCCTGTGCTGCCCGGTCTCGATGACCGACTCGCTCACGCGCACGCTGAAGAAGTTCGGCACGCCCGAGCTGGTCGCCAAGTACCTGCCGCGCCTGACCTCGCTCGACTTCGATGAGCTCGCGCAGGGCGCGATGTTCATGACCGAGCAGGCCGCCGGCTCCGACATCGCCGCCACCGCCACCACCGCGCAGCGCCAGGCCGACGGCAGCTGGCGCCTGGCCGGCGACAAGTGGTTCTGCTCCAACCCCGACGCCGGCTTTGCGATGGTGCTGGCGCGCGCCGACGACGCGCCCGCGGGCATGAAGGGCGTGTCGCTGTTCCTGCTGCCGCGCGAACTCGACGACGGCAGCCTCAACCACTACCGCATCATTCGCCTCAAGGACAAGCTGGGCACGCGCTCGATGGCCAGCGGCGAGATCCGCCTCGAAGGCGCGGTGGCCTACCTCGTGGGCGAGGAAGGCCGCGGCTTCCAGCAGATGGCCGACATGGTCAACAACTCGCGCCTGTCGAACGGCGTGCGTTCCGCCGGCCTGATGCGCCGCGCGGTGGCCGAGGCCGAGTACATCGCCTCCGAACGCCGCGCCTTCGGCCGCGCGCTCGAACAGATGCCGCTGATGCAGCGCCAGCTCGACAAGCTGCGCGTGCCGTCCGAGCAGGCCCGCACCATGGTCTGCCAGACCGCGCAGGCCCTCGCGCGCTCGGACGCCGGCGAGCCCGATGCGTATGCGCTGCTGCGCATCCTCACGCCGCTCATCAAGTTCCGCGCCTGCCGCGACGCGCGCCAGGTCACGGGCGATGCGATGGAAGTGCGCGGCGGCTGCGGCTACATCGAAGAGTGGAGCGACCCGCGCCTCGTGCGCGACGCGCACCTGGGCTCGATCTGGGAAGGCACCAGCAACATCGTCGCACTCGACGTGATCCGCGCCGTGAAGCGCGAAGGCTCGCTGCCCGTGCTGCGCGCGCACGTCGACAAACTCATCGGCGATGCCACCGAACTCACGCCGGCCTTTGCCACCGCGCTGCGCGACACGATGGCGCGCGCCTGCGCCCTGGCCGAGACCGCTGCGCGCGAAGGCGGCGACGTGCTCGCGCGCCAGGCCGCATCGGCGCTGTACCACTGCACCAGCGCTGCTGCGATGGCCTGGGAGGCCTCGGCCGGCGGGTCCGCCGCGCGCCTGCGCTGGGCGCAGCTGGTGCTATTGCACCGCGTGCTGCCGCGCGACCCGCTGGCGCCCGATGCGCTGCCCGCCGACTGGCACGCCGCGCTGGTGCGGACGCCCGCCTGAGCCCTTTTTCGAGAACAACGGAGACAAGAACCCATGCGACATTCACTCAGCCACTTCCTCAGCGCGGCGGCCACCGCCTGCGCCGCCCTGCTGCTCGCGGCCACGCCCGCTGCGCACGCGCAACCCGGTGCGTTCCCATCCAAGCCGATGACGCTGGTCGTGCCCTTCCCGCCCGGCGGCCCGACCGATGCGATGGCGCGCACGCTCGCCGCCGAGCTGCGCGACAAGCTCGGCCAGCCCATGATCGTGGAGAACCGCGCGGGCGCGGGCGGCAACATCGGTGCCGACTACGTCGCGCGCGCCGAGGCCGACGGCCACACGCTGCTGTTCGGCACCTCGGGCCCGCTGGCCATCAACGTCAGCCTGTACCGCAAGATCAGCTACGACCCGACCAAGAGCTTCGCGCCCGTGATCCAGGTCGGCTACCTGCCGAACATCCTGGTGGTGAACCCGGCGCTGCCCGTGAAGAACGTGCCCGAGCTGGTCGCGTATGCCAAGGCCAACCCGGGCAAGCTGAGCTATGCCTCGTCGGGCAACGGCGCGTCGTCGCACCTGGCCGGCGTGCTGTTCAACTCGGTGGCCGGCACCGACCTGCTGCACGTGCCCTACAAGGGCACGGGCCCGGCACTCAACGACCTGCTGGGCAACCAGGTCAGCATGACCTTCACCGACATCCTCACCGCACTGCCCTACGTCAAGACCGGCAAGCTGCGCGCGCTCGGCGTGGCCACGGCCGCGCGCTCGCAGGCGCTGCCCGACGTGCCGACGATTGCCGAGCAAGGCAACAAGGGCTACGACGTGAGCGTGTTCTTCGGCATCGTCGCGCCGGCCGGCACGCCGCCCGACCGCGTGGCCAAGCTCAACCACGCGTTCGCCGAAGTGCTCAACTCGCCGAAGGTGAAGCAGATGTTCGCCGGGCAAGGCCTCGAAGCATCGACCGACACCTCGCCGCAGAAGCTGGCGCAGTTCATCGCCAGCGAAACGGCCAAGTGGAAGGACGTGGTGAAGAAGTCGGGTGCGCAGCTCGACTGAGCTGAAGCCCTGACCACCCACGAGGAGACACACCAAAAATGAGACTGCTTTCACGCACGATTGCCGTGGCTGCGCTGCTGACCACCGCCAGCATCGCCACCGCAGAGACCTACCCGCAACGCCCCGTCACGCTGATCGTTCCGTACGCCGCGGGCGGGCCCACCGACCAGCACCTGCGCGCCGTCGCCGACGAGGCCGGCAAGGCCCTCGGCCAGCCCGTGGTGCTCGACAACCGCCCCGGTGCGAGCGGCACCAACGGCGCCGCCGCGCTGGTGCGCGCCGCGCCCAACGGCTACACGCTGGCCGTGCTGCCGGCCTCGGTGTACCGCGAGCCCTTCATCAACAAGGTGGCCTTCGATCCGGCGCGCAGCTTCTCGTACGTGGTGATGCTGTCCGACTACACCTTCGGCCTCGCCGTGAAGGCCGACGCGCCATGGAAGACCTGGCAGGACTTCGCGGCCGATGCCGCGCGCCGCCCGGGCAAGCTCAATGTGGGCGCCACCGGTGCAGTCGGCACGCCGCGCATCGTGATGGACGAAGCAGCCGAGATGGCGAAGATCCAGCTCAACATGGTGCCGTTCAAGGGCGACGCCGAAGTGACCAACGCCATCCTCGGCGGCCACATCGACGCCGCGCCGCTCTCGGGCGTGGCCGTGCCGCACATCGACGCCGGCAAGATGCGCTACCTCGTGATGCTCACGCCGCAGCGCGTGAAGCGCTACCCGCAGGTGCCCACGCTGCGCGAACTGGGCGTGGACGCGGTCATCGATTCGCCCTACGGCATCGCCGGCCCGGCCGGCATGGACCCGGCCCGTGTGAAGACCGTGCACGACGCCTTCCGCAAGGCGCTGTCGTCGCCCGCTGGCCTGCGCGTGCTGGAGCAGCTGAACCAGCAAGCCAACGCGATGGACCCCGAGCAGTACCGCCGCTACGCGCTGGCCACGACCGCGCGCGAGAAGGAGCGCGTGGCGCGCCTGCGCCAGCGCGGCCTGCTCGACTGACCCCCGCACGCACACCATGTCGGACACCGCTTTCGTCAACGAAGCACCGGGCCTGCTGTTCGGCCTGCCCATGCCGATGGCGCGCAGCTTCGCGCTGCGCGGCGAGGCCATCGGCGACGAGCGCGCACGCGTGCGCATGCCCTACAACGCCGACCACGCCAACAGCCGCGGCGACGTGCACGGCGGCGCGATCGCCGTGCTGTTCGATTGCACGCTCGCCAGCGCCGTGCGCTCGCACGCGCCCACGGCCTTCGGCGTGGTCACCGTCGACATCACGGTGCACTACACCGCGCCGTGTGCCGGCGACGTGATCGCCACCGCCGTGTGCGAGCGGCGCGGCCGCGCGATGTGCTTTGCGCGCGGCGAAGCGCGCAACGCCGACGGCGAACTGCTCGCCATGGCCACCGGCACCTTCAAGCTGGTGCCGCGCACCGCTTCACCCTCTTCCGAGTCCACCCCATGACCACCGCTCCCACTTCGACCGGCGCCCTCGCGGGCATCCGCGTGCTCGACATCTCGCGCATCCTCGGCGGCCCGTACTGCGGCCAGATCCTCGGCGACCACGGCGCCGACGTGCTCAAGGTCGAGCCACCGCAAGGCGACGACACGCGCACCTGGGGCCCGCCCTTCAAGGAGGGCGTGGCGTCGTACTACCACGGGCTGAACCGCAACAAGCGCGTGCAGCACCTGGACTTCTCGACCGAGGAAGGCCGCGAGGCGCTGCTCGCGCTCGTGGCCGAGGCCGACGTGCTGATCGAGAACTTCAAGACCGGCACGATGGAACGCTGGGGCATCGGCTACGAAACGCTGTCGCAGCGCTTTCCGCGTCTCGTGTGGTGCCGCGTGTCGGGCTTCGGCGCCGACGGCCCGCTGGGCGCGCTGCCGGGCTACGACGCCGCCGTGCAGGCCATGACCGGCATCATGAGCATCAACGGCGAAGCCGACGGCGGCCCGTTGCGCGTGGGCCTGCCGGTGGTCGACATGGTGACCGGGCTCAACGCCGTCATCGGCGTGCTGCTCGCGCTGCAAGAGCGCCACCGCAGCGGACGCGGACAGTTCGTCGAAGCGGCGCTGTACGACAGCGGCCTCTCGCTGCTGCACCCGCACGCGGCCAACTGGTTCATGGACGGCACCGCGCCGCGCCGCACCGGCAACGCGCACCCGAACATCTATCCCTACGACGCACTGGCCACGGGCACCGACCCGATCTTCGTGGCCGTGGGCAACGACCGCCAGTTCGCGAGCTTCTGCCGCTGCATCGGCCTGCCTGCGCTGTCCGACGACCCGCTGTACCGCACCGCCGGCGCGCGCTCGGTGAACCGCGACGGCCTCAAGCAGCAGCTCGAAGCCGCGCTCGCCGCTTTCGACGGCCGCACGCTGGTCGACCAGCTGATGGCCGCCGGCGTGCCCGCCGCGCCCGTGCTGCCCGTGGCGGCGGCGCTGCAGCACCCGCACACGCTGCACCGCGAGATGGTGGTGGAGATGGAAGGCGGCTACCGCGGCATCGGCGCGCCGGTGAAGCTCAGCCGCACGCCGGCCAGCTACCGCCATGCGCCACTGACGCCGGGCGAGACCTTCCTTCCGACCGACGACGACGCGGCGCGCTGAGCGCCGCCATCGTCTCTCGCGTCAGGCTGCGCGGCTGGTCTTCAGGCCCTGCCCGGCGGCCCAGGTCGACACGTCCTCGCGCTTGATGGCCGCGGCCATGAGGCCAGGGAACGCATCGGGCGTGCACGCGAACGAGGGCACGCCCAGCGCCGCGAGCTTGGCGGCCAGGTCGCGGTCGTATGAAGGCGCGCCCTCGTCGCTGAGCGCCAGCAGCGCGATGAACTGCACACCGGCCTCCACCAGCTGGTGGGCGCGGCGCAGCAGGCCGTCTTCCACGCCGCCTTCGTACAGGTCGGAGATCAAAATCAGGATGGTGTTGCGCGGCTCGCGCACCAGCGTCTGGCAGTAGCCCACGGCGCCGTTGATGTCGGTGCCGCCGCCCAGCTGCACGCCGAACAGCAGGTCGACCGGGTCTTGCAGCTGCTCGGTCATGTCGACCACGGCGGTGTCGAACACCACCAGCTTGGTCGACACCGCCGGCAGGCTCGCCATCACCGCGCCGAAGATGCTCGAATAGACCACCGACGCGGCCATCGATCCACTCTGGTCGATGCACAAAATCACTTCGCGCTGCGGCTGGCGCGCCTTGCGGCCGTAGCCGATCAGCGTCTGCGGCACCACGGTGCGGTACTCGGGCTGCCAGTGGCGCAGGTTGGCGCGGATGGTGCGGTGCCAGTCGATCTCCGAATGGCGCGGGCGGCGGTTGCGCTGGCTGCGATTGAGCGCGCCGCTCACGGCACTGCGCATCGGCTCCTCGAGCTTCTTCATGAGCTCGTCGACCACCTTGCGCACCACGGCACGCGCCGTGTCCTTGGTGCCGGCCGGGATCACGCTCGCCAGCGCCACGAGGTTGGCCACCAGATGCACGTCGGGCTGCGCGTTTTCGAGCATCTCGGGCTGCAGCAGCATCTGGCGCAGGTTGAGCCGCTCCATCGCGTCGCGCTGCATCACCTGCACCACCTGGCTCGGAAAGTACTTGCGGATGTCGCCGAGCCAGCGCGCCACGCTGGGCGCCGAATCGCCCCGACCGCCGCGCTGCCCGCCCTGGCCGAGGCCGCGCCGGCCGTCGGCTTCGTAGAGCGCGGCCAGCGCCTGGTCGATCTCGCGCACGCGGCCTTCGATGGCACCGCAGCTCGCGTTCGCTTCGCTGCCGAGCACGAGGCGCCAGCGTTGCAGGCGGTCGGTGGGCGGCAGGGTTTGTTCTTCGTCGTCGATGGGGGTTGGATTCGCGCTCATGCCTTCACTCCCAGCAGTTCCCGCAGCAGCGGCAGCGCGAGCACCGCGCGTGATTCGTCCCAGTCGGTGGCGGCCACCGCCGACGGCAAAGTGCCGCCGACCGCGCCGCGTTTCGCGCGCTCGCCGAGCGCGCGCCGGTCGGCGCCCGAGAAGTCCGCGAAGCTGCGCCGCACCAGCGGCAGCACCTGCACGAAGTGCTCTTCGCCGAGCCCCGCGAGCCAGCCGTCGACCAGCGACCACACGGCATCGTCGTGCAGCAGCACCATCGCGTTGCGGTTGAGAAAGCCTTCGAGCCATGCCGCCGCATCGGTCGGCGGCGCGCCGGCCGAGAGGTTGCGCGCCAGCTGCTGCGAAGCGCCGTCGCTGTCGATCTGCGCATCGTCGAGCAGCAGCCGGCAGCTCACGCCGCGCAGCAGCGGCGCACCGGTTTCGCCGAAGGCGATGGCGCGCAATGCGTGGCGCCAGGCGGTGGTCGTTTCTTCGCCGTCGCGCAGGCGCACCGCGTCGTGCGCGCCGATGAGGCGGATGCGCAGCGACTCGGCGGCTTCGGCGTCGAGCGCGCCGCACGCAATCGGCAGGCCGATGGCGCCGCGCACGATGAGGCTGTCGAGCACGTGCGAGAGCAGCGCGCTGTCGGTCTGGCGCACGCTGCCGTAGCGGAACACGTTGGCCAGCGGCGGCACGGCGCCGATGAGCTGCACGGCGTCGCCGGTGAGCGCGGCGCGGTCTTCGAGCGCGCGCGTCACGGCCTGCACGGCCACGGGCAGGTCGGCCAGCAGCACGGTGTCGACCTGCTCTGCGAGCACGGTGAGCGAGGTCTCGGCCGCGAGCCCTTCCATCACGCGCGCGCTGGCGGCATGCGCCACGGTGGCGCCGAAGCGGCTGGCCTCGATGACGCGCAGCGCGAACTCGGGCTGCCACTGCAGCTGCCACACCTCGTGGAAGGTGCCGCGGCTCGCGCGCTGGCCGGCCGTGACCTCGCCCCACGGCAGGTCGAGCAGCCGCAGGCGGTGCAGCAGGTGGCTGCGTGCCAGGTCGTTGGGCTGGCGCAGGTCGAGGTCGAGCGTCTTCGCGGTGGCTTCGGGCTTGAGGCGCAGGCTCTTCTGCGCCTGTTCGAGGTCGCGCTGCAGCGGCACGGTGGGCACGTCGGCCGGCACCTGGCCCATGCGGTCGCCGACCGTGAGGCGTTCGCGGATGAGCGTGAGCGGCGCCTGCTCGCCCATGCAGATCACGCTGCGCACGGCCTCGTCGAGCTCGGGCAGGCCGGGCGCGGGGCGCTCGCGCAATGCGGCCAGCGTGTCGGCCAGGCGCGTGGCTTCGATCAGGTGGGCGGAGGAGCAGTCGAGGTCGTGCTCGCGCAGCAAGCGCGCGACGCGTGCGAGCCAGCCGGTGCTGCGGCCCGCCACCTCGTGCCCCTGCTGCCACAGGTGCTCGTACCAGCCCGGCGAATCGATGCCTGCGCCGTAGCCGCTGGCACTCGTGAGGTGGCGATAGGTCCACGGCACCCAGGTCGCGAGCACCTTGAGCTTGGGCAGGCCCTTGAGCAGCGCCGCATCGGCCTTGGCGGTGGCCGCGCCCTGCAGCGCGGGCACGTGCCAGGCACCGCAGACGACGGCGATGCGCTGGTGGCCGGCCTTCACGGCCTCGCGGATCGATTGCCGCATGAAGGCTTCGCGCCGCTGCTCGCGTTCCATCGCGCGCACGCCGCGCCGGTCTTCGGGCGTTTCGGCGCGCACGGCCGTCATGGCCTCGGCGATGGCGCCGAAGAGGTCTTCGCCGTCGCCGCGCTCCTCGACCATGTGGTTCCACCAGCTCTCGCCGTCGGCATAGCCGGCGGCATGGGCGAGCCAGTCGAAGGGGTCGTCGGGCAACGTGTGCGCGGCTTGTTCCTGTTCGGGTGCTTCGACCGTTTCGACGACCGGCACCGTGTCGGTCTCGTCATCGCCGAGCGGTGTGTCTTCCGTTGCTTCCGCCTTGGCTTCGTCGGCCGCGCGCGCAGCCTGCTCGATCGCCATGCGGTGCGCCTGCGGCAGATCGATGAAGCGCGTGGGCACGCCGCGCGCGGCGCCCCATTGCAGCGCCTGCCATTCGGGCGAGAAGGTGGCGAAGGGATAGAACGCGGCCAGGCCGGTGTCTTCGCTCGCGTGGATCAGCACCGCGACCGGCGGTTGCAGGTCGGCATGCGCGAGAAAGGACAGCAGCGGCTCGGCCTCGGGCGGGCCCTCGACGAGGATGCAGTCGGGCTGCAGCGACTCGAAGGCGCGCAGCAGGCTGCGTGCACAGCCGGGGCCGTGGTGGCGGATGCCGAAGTAGTGCAGCGGCGAAGGCGCCGCGCTCGTGCTCATGCGCCGGCCCGCGTCAGAGTTGTTCGCGGCAGGCGCGGTAGAGGTCCTTCCAGTCGGCCCGTTCCTTGACGACGGTCTCGAGGTATTCCTTCCACACCACCTGGTCCTGCACCGGGTCCTTGATGACGGCGCCGATCAGGCCCGAGGCCACGTCGGCCGAGCGCAGCACGCCGTCGCCGAAATGCCCGGCCAGCGCCATGCCGCTGTTGATGACCGAGATGGCCTCGGCGGTCGAGAGCGTCGAGGTGGGCGACTTGATGCGCGTCTTGCCGTCTTCGGTCTGGCCGTTGCGCAGCTCGCGGAAGATCTGCACCACGCGGCGCACTTCCTGGAGCGCGGGCGGCTCGGCCGGCAGCGCGAGCGCACGGCCCAGCTCGGACACGCGCTTGACGACGATCTGCACTTCTTCGGCTTCGCTCGACGGCACCGGTAGCACCACGGTGTTGAAGCGGCGCTTGAGCGCGCTCGACAGTTCGTTCACGCCCTTGTCGCGGTTGTTGGCGGTGGCAATCACCGAGAAACCGCGCGTGGCCTGCACTTCGGTGCCGAGCTCCGGCACGGGCAGCGTCTTTTCCGAGAGCACGGTGATCAGCGAGTCTTGTACGTCGGCCGGGATGCGCGTGAGTTCTTCGACGCGCGCGATCTTGCCCAGGCGCATGGCATTCACGAGCGGGCTCGGCACCAGCGCTTTTTCGGACGGGCCATGGGCCAGCAGCTCGGCGTAGTTCCAGCCGTAGCGCAGCTGTTCTTCGCTGGTGCCGGCGGTGCCCTGGATCAGCATCGTCGAGTCGCCACTCACGGCGGCGGCCAGGTGCTCCGACACCCACGACTTGGCGGTGCCCGGCACGCCGTACAGCAGCAGCGCGCGGTCGGTGGCGAGCGTGGACACGGCGATTTCCATCAGGCGCGAACTGCCGATGTACTTGGGGCTGACCTCGAAGCCGTTGGCCAGCTTGCCGCCCATCAGGTAGGTGAGAACGGCCCAGGGCGAGAGCTTCCAGTTGGCCGGGCGCTGGCGGTCGTCGACCTTCTGGAGCGCTTCGAGTTCTTCGGCGAATTGCTGTTCGGCATGCTGGCGCAGGACATTGCTCATGGACGGCCTTGGGAAGAGGTTGAAAGTGAGGAAGAAGAGGAAGAAGACGAAGGAAGCGTGGCGACCAGCCGGCGCGCACGCACGATGCGCGCGGTGTCGGCCAGTGCGTTGGCGAGGCCGGGGCTTTCCTCGGCCGCGCGCGGCAGGTCGGCCAGCAGCGGCAGCGCATCGAGGTGCAGCAACGCCGCGGCGGTGCCGAGCACCTGGCGCAGCACGTAGTCGTTGACGAGGTCGCCGCGCTCGACGCGCGTGCGCAGCGCCTGCGCGATGTGCAGCGACAGCGCGGCCGAGGGCGTGTCGCCGGGCGTGCAGGCCTGGTCGGCAAACGCGACGACGTCCTGCACGCCCTGCCCGGCATCGCCGAGGTGCGTCGCCCAGGGGCGCTCGCGGCGTTCGCGCGGCAGCAGCGCCAGCAACGGGCCCACGCCGCCGCGGTGGCCGCGCGGGCGGTCGAGCAGCGCGTCGCACCAGTCGAAATCGGGCGCGGCCAGCACGGCCTCGTTCCAGCCGCGCAGCAGCGCGTCGTGCCAGTCGCCGGTTGCGGCCCAGTCGAGCAGCGCGGCCGGCGTCAGGCCGGTGCGCGCGGTCCACCACGCGAGCGGCATCTGGCGCACGAGTTGGTAGAGCCACCACGCACGCTCGCCGAGGCTGTCGTGCGTGGGGCGCGTGGCGTCAATGGCGTCGTCCTTCCAGCGCGGGTCGGCGGCTTCGGGGGCGTTCAGTTGCCACGTCGTGCCTTGCGATGAGAGCAACGGCGCAAGGAAGGCTTCGACGCGCCGCACGTGCGCGCTGGCAGGCAGGCGCTGCAGCAGCTCGACCACGGTCTGGCGCACATCGCGCGCGCGGTCTTTCAGCTGGGCTTCGAGCAAGGCTTCGTCGTCGGGCCCGAGGTTCTCGGCCAGCGCGCCGATCAGCACGGCGCGCTCCTTGGCGGGCAGTTGCGGCAGTTCGGCGGCGAGGCGTTCGCGCGCGCCGGCCGGGTCGTCGCGGCGTTGCTCGGCCAGCACGGCGCGGCGCTGATCGATGCTGCCTTCGTCCCAGCGGGTCTGCGTGTCGGCCTGCGCGCTGGCGCCGACGGCGTAGCGCCAGTCGTCGTTGCGCGCGGCCAGCCAGCGCCCGCGCTCGCCGAGCGCGAGAACGACGGCGGGACGCAGCGCGGTGTCGCGGCGGCCGGCATCGAGTGCGGCGGGCAGCAGGCTGGGCGGCAGGCGCCAGCCGGCAGCGGCGAGCACAGTCAGCACTTCGTGCTGCAGGCGCTGCGGACCGCTGGCGAGTGCATCGGCGATCACGGCGAGCAAGGCGGGGTCGCCGAGCGCGGGAGAGGGATCGTTGGCGGCAGGCGGTGCGTCGTCGGCCGGCAAGCCCGGCGCGACGAAGCCCGCGCGGCGGCCCACGGCCACGGCGCCCGCGACGCGCAGCAGCACGCCTTGCGCGGTGTCAGCGGGTTGTTGCAGCGCCTGAAGCAACACGCCGAAATCGCCGGCCATGCCGTCGGCGGCCGGCACAGGTTGACGTGCGGTGCCGACGAGCGCGGTCTGCAGCAAGGTGTTCCAGTGGCTCATGCACGGGCTCCGCTCAAGGTCCAGACGGGTGTTCCACCCTCAGCCGCCCACGCGGTGAGTGGCGCGAACTTTTCGCCGTCCCATTCGCCGAAGACGCGCAGCGGCGCGCCGCCCGAATGCGCCATCAGCTGCCAGGCCTCGGCCGCGACCAGTTGCATCGGCAGGGCCTGCGACGCGGCGCCCAGGCGCAGCCACCACTGGTCGCCGTGCCGCGCGGGCACGGCGTCGGCCCACACCAGCGGCAGCAGCGGCTGCCACGGGTTGGCCGCGATCTGCTGCGCCATGCGTTGCCATTCACCGGCTTCGTCATGAAGCGCGACAGGCGCTGCGGTCGACGCGGCCTCGGCCGGCAGTTCGGCCACCACCGCGCGCTGCGAGGCGTGGCCGGGATAGAAGCACAGCACGGCGGCGCGTTCGCTGCCGCTGACCCAGCCGGTCTCGAAGCCGCGCCCACCGTGCGAGTAGTCGAGCAGCAGCGCGCGCCGTCCGCTGGCGCGGCCCTGCAGCCACACATGGCGCTCGACGAGTTTGGTGTCGCGCTCGTCGAGGCACTGGCCCAGCACGAGCCAGTGGTCGTTCACGCGCTCGCCGTCGGCCAGCAGCGCCTCGCGGTCCTGCGGCCAGCCGAGGGCGGCGCGCAGGTCGGCGCGCGTGGCGGGCGAGAGGCTGTCGCGGCGCGGCACCGCATCGACGATGAGCTGCAACCGGCCCAGCCGGTCGAGCAGCCGCGCGGGCCAGCCTTCGCCGGCGCCGATCAGCTCGGCCGCCTGCGTGATGCGCTGGCCGAGCCCCGGCGCCTGCGCATCGACCATGCGCGCGGCCATGGCGGCCCAACCTTCGGCCTGCTCGCTGCCGAGTGCGGCCAGGCCGCGCTGGGTCTGGTCGTCGAGCCAGCGCGCAAGCTCCTGCACGCCGGCCTCGATGCGCTTCCAGCGCTGCGCGTCGCGCTTGGCGGCAGCCGCGGGATCGGGCGCGGCGGCCGGTTCGGCGGCGCGCGCTTCTTTCTTCTCGGCCTTGTCGCGGCGCGAGGCGAGCCAGTCGGCCACCCACGGCGGCGGCGCGCCGGCGGTGAAGCTGGCTTCGCTTTGCGCGCGCAGCAGCATCAGCGCCAGGCCGTGCTTGCAGGGGAACTTGCGGCTCGGGCAGGAGCAGCGGAACACCGGCCCCGACAGGTCGACCTGCGTCTGGTAGGGCTTGCTGCCGCTGCCCTGGCATTCGCCCCAGACAGCGTCGTCGGAATGTGCGAGCGTGGGCCACTTGGCGGGCGCGAGCAGGCCTTTGGCGGCCTTCGCGGAGGCGTCGTCCGGCGCAAGCGCAAGGACGGCTTCGGTACTGAGACTCATGGAAAGGGCAGCCTCGCGCCGGGCCGCGGCGCGGTCAGGGGTGGGAGGGGCGCGACCATCAGGGCGCGATGGGATTGCCGGGCGTGCCTGCTTCGCCGGCCACGACCGCTGTTTTCGCAGCGGGGGCGCGGTAGGACACGCGTGCCGCCGGCACGGGTGCAGCGGCGATCGGTGGCGACGGCGACATGGGCCGCGTGACGCCGGCCTTGGTGACGCTGACAGGCGCGGTGGCCGCTGCCGAAGCAGGCACCACCACGGCAGGCGTTGCCTGTCCGGGTGCCGGCGCCGTCTCGTACGGGTTGTGCAGCACCACGCTCTTGCCGACGCCCACGCCGGTGCCGATCGGCCCGACGCCAACGCCCACGCCGACGCTGGCCGAGCCGGTGACGGCGCCGTTGTCGTGCAGCGCCACGCCCGCGCCGAGCGGGCCCCAGCCGGTGTTCAGGCCGACGGAGAAATTGCCGTCCTTCGTGGCACCGAGCCCGAGCGAGAGCCCGGGCACCAGCGGAATGCCGATGTGATAGTGCGAACAGCCGCCCACCAGAAGCAACAGCAGCAGCGCCGAGGTGGCGGCCGCTGCGCGACGAACGATGCGCGGCCGGGCGTTCACACCAGCAGCGCGTTGACGCGCCTCACGTAGGCGGCGGGGTCGGCCGGCAGGCCGCCTTCGGCGAGCAGCGCCTGGTCGAACAGGATGTTCGCGAGGTCGTCGAAGTGCGCGGAGCCTTCGAGCTTCTTCACCAGCGGGTGCTCGGCGTTGACTTCGAGCACGGGCTTGAGGTCGGGCGCGGGCTGGCCGGCCTGCTTGAGCATGCGCGCGAGCTGCGTGCTCATGCCGCCGTCTTCCACCACGAGGCAGGCGGGCGAGTCGACCAGGCGCGTGGTCACGCGCACGTCTTCGGCCTTGTCCTTGAGCGCCTCTTTCAGCTTCTCGAGCAGCGGCTTGAACGACTCGGCGGCTTCTTCCGCGGCCTTCTTCTCGGCCTCGTCCTGCAGCTTGCCCAGGTCGACCGCGCCCTTGGCCACGCTTTGCAGCGGCGTGCCGTCGAACTCGCTCAGGTAGTTCAGCGCCCACTCGTCGACACGGTCGGTCATGAGCAGCACCTCGATGCCCTTCTTCTTGAAGACTTCGAGCTGCGGGCTGTTCTTGGCGGCGGCGAGGTTGTCGGCCGTGATGTAGTAGATGGCGTCCTGGCCGTCCTTCATGCGCGCCTTGTAGTCGGCGAAGCTCACGCTCGCGACGTCGCTCGTGGTGGAGGCAAAGCGCAGCAGCTTGGCGATGCGGTCGCGGTTGCCCATGTCCTCGCCCAGGCCTTCTTTCAGCACCGCGCCGAACTCGGCGTAGAACTTGGCGAACTTGCCCGAGTCGTCGGCGGCTGCGGCGGCCGTTTCGGCTGCGGTGGGCGTGTTCTTGTCGACCACGTCGGTCACGCCTTCGGTCGGCTCGGGGGCGGGCACCGATTCGCCCGAGCCCACGTCGATCTTGCCTTCGACGCTGTCGGGTGCAGTCTTCTGCTTCTTGGCCAGGTCTTCGAGCATCGACAGCACGCGCTTGGTGCTGCCTTCGCGGATGGCCTTCACGTCGCGGCTTTCCTGCAGCAGCTCGCGGCTCACGTTGAGCGGCAGGTCGGCCGAGTCGATCACGCCCTTGACGAAGCGCAGGTAGTTGGGCAGCAGCGCCTCGGCGTCGTCCATGATGAAGACGCGCTTGACGTACAGCTTGACGCCCGCGCTCTTGTCGCGGTTCCACAGGTCGAACGGGGCCTTGGCCGGGATGTACAAGAGCTGCGTGTACTCGGTGCTGCCTTCGACGCGGTTGTGGCTCCAGGCCAGCGGCGCTTCGAAGTCGTGGCTGATGCTTTTGTAGAACTCTTCGTACTGCTCTGCGCTGATGTCCTTCTTGGGACGGCTCCACAGGGCGTTGGCCTTGTTCACCGTTTCCCACTCGCCGGTCTTCACCATGTCGCCGGGCTGGTCGTTCTCGCCTTCTTTCCACTCTTCCTTTTCCATCAGGATGGGCAGGGAGATGTGGTCGGAATATTTGCCGACGATCTGCTTGAGCTTCCAGGCGTTGAGGTACTCGTCGGCGTCGTCGCGCAGGTGCAGCGTGATGCGGGTGCCGCGTTCGGCGCGCGTGATGTCGGCCACCTCGAAGTCGCCGGCGCCACCGCTCACCCAGCGCACGCCCTGGTCGGCGGGCAGGCCCGCGCGGCGCGACTCGACGCTGATCTTGTCGGCCACGATGAAGCCCGAATAGAAGCCCACGCCGAACTGGCCGATGAGCTGCGCGTCGGCCTTCTGGTCGCCACTGAGGCGGCTCATGAAGTCTTTGGTACCACTCTTGGCGATGGTGCCGAGGTTGTCGATGGCTTCCTGGCGCGACAGGCCGATGCCCTTGTCGGTGATGGTGAGGGTGCGCGCGGCCTTGTCGAACGACAGGCGCACGTCGAGCTCGGGCTGGTCTTCGTAGAGCTCGGGGTGGTCGAGCGCCTCGAAGCGCAGCTTGTCGCACGCGTCGGACGCGTTCGAGATCAGCTCTCGCAGGAAGATTTCCTTGTTGGAGTACAGCGCATGCGTGACGAGGTGCAGCAGTTGCGCGACTTCAGCCTGGAACGGGAGTTTGGTATTGGAGGAATCAGCCATGGGAAAGAAAGAGATCGAAGCCAAAAAATTCTAAGGCGAGCCGCCCGCAGCGGGCAGCGGCCTTGCCAACTATATGAACTGGGGTTGTCGCGCCAAAAAACAACGAGTGCAAGGCCGGGCGAACTTTGTCACACGGCTGTCGGTTGCACGCTGCGTTTTCAGCGCGCTTCAACGGGGTTGTGATTCAACCTCGCGCGTCCAGCGGTCGATGAGCCGCTTGCGCTCGGCCACCTTGCCGTACTTTTCGAAGTCGTACTTGATGAGCCTCACGCCGTCCATCGACGGAATGCGCGCATCGGGCTTGAAGGTCTTGTTGGCCGGCGACTGCAGGCTGCCGGCCTTGGCGCCGATGGACTGGCCCGCGGGGCTCATGAGCCAGTCGTAGTAGCGCTTGGCGTTCTCCTTGTTGCGCGCGCCCTTCACGAGCGCGATGCCGCCGATCTCGAAGCCCGTGCCTTCGCAGGGCGCGGCGGTCTTCACCGGAAATTTGTCGTGCCGCCAGCGCTCGAAGCCGAAGATGAAGCTCACGCCGATCGCCACCTCGCCCTTGGCCACGTTGGGCGCCTGCGCCTGGCCGCTGCGCGTGTAGCTGGTGACGTTCTTGTGCAGCTTCTTCAGGTAGTCGAACGCGGGCTCCTCGCCCATCTGCTGCACCAGGCCCGCGATGACGGTGTAGGCCGTGCCGCTGGTGGCGGGGTGCGAGATTTCGATCTCGCCCTTGTACTCGGGCTTGATGAGGTCGGCCCAGCACTTGGGTTCGGCGAGCTTCTTTTTCTTCAGCAGGTCGGTGTTGAAGCCGAAGCCCATGGCGCTCGTGTAGAAGCCGCCCACCATGTTCTGCGACATGGCGTACTGGCGCACCGACCAGTCGTGCAGGTCGTTGATGTAGGCCGGGCGGTAGGGCTCGAGCAGGCCCTGTTCGGCAGCCTGCAAAAAGGGGTCACCGGTGCCGCCCCACCAGAGGTCGGTCTTGGGGTTGGCGGCCTCGGCGCGCAACTGCGCACCGATTTCGCCGGTGCCCTTGTGGGCCTGCTGCACCTTGATGCCGGTCTCGCGCGTGAAGGCCGTGGCGGCCGCCTCGCACCAGCCCACGTCGGTGCTGCACAGCGCGTTGACGGTGCCTTGCGCGGCGGCCTGCGGCGCCCCGAGCAGGAGCGCCGCGCCCAGGCAGGCGGTGGCCAGGGCGCTCACGGTGTGTCGCGGGGCGGATGAAGAAGGCATGCGCGGGTCTCCTCGTTGTTCGAAAGCGCAGGATAGCGCCCGTCTGCGTGGATGGGCTCAGCGTGTCGCCAGCAGCGGCGGCAGGTGTTCCACCAACCAGTCGATCACCACGCGCGTCTTCAGCGGCAGGTAGCGGCTCGGCGTGCGGATCACGTGCAGCGGAAAGCCAAAAGGCACCGGCTCGTCGAACACGCGCACCAGCGTGCCGGCCGCGAGCGCGTCGGCCGCCAGCCAGGCCGGCAGCCGCGCCAGGCCCATGCCGCCGAGGGCGGCCTCGAGCAGCACCTCGGCGCTGTCGCAACGCAGGCGCGACGGCAGCGCGGCCTCGACCACCGCGCCGCCCTCGTGAAAGCGCCAGGGCGAGACCTGCCCGTCGCGGGCGTAGTACACGGCCTCGTGCGGCGCGACCAGTGCGCGCAAATCACGCGGATGGCCGCGCTCGGCCAGGTACGCGGGCGCGGCGCACAGCAGCATCCACTGCACGCCGACCGGCCGCGCCACGAGCCCCGCGCTGTCGTCGAGTTCGCCGCTGCGGATGGCCAGGTCGAGCCCCTCTTCCACGAGGTCGACGCGCCGGTCGTTGAAGGCCAGCTCCAGCGACAACTGCGGATGCTGGCGCGCCAGGGCCAGCAGCAGCGGCCCGACCTTGAGCCGCCCGAGCATCGCCGGCATGCTCAGGCGCACGAGGCCGGTGGGCGTGTGGCGCGCGGCGTCGGTGAGCGCCTCGGCCGCGTCCAGCTCGGCCAGCGCGCGGCGGCAGCGCTCGTAGTAGCCGTGCCCTTCCTCGGTGAGGCTCTGGCTGCGCGTGGTGCGCAGGAACAGGCGCGTGTCCAGCCGCGCCTCGAGCCGCGCGATGCTCTTGGCGACGGCCGAACGCGTGACGTGCAGGCGCTGCG
>NZ_CALRZC010000164.1:0-18926 GCF_943372545.1 Variovorax sp. YR752
TGCGCGGCAAGAAAGCCGCCGCGCACTGAGCGCTTGAAGCCGGATCTCAGCGGTCCGGCTTGCCGCGCTGGAACAGGCCGACGCCGACCAGCGCCACCCCCAGCGCGAGCGCGAACCAGCCGACGATGTACGCGCCGGCCACCATGTCGAACCAGCGCGTGCCCTGCAGGAAGCGCGGGCCCAGCAGCACGGCGACGCCGATCAGGAGGCAGAGGATGCCGCGCTCGATGGTGCGCAGCTGTCGTTGGGGGCGTCGGGCCATGGGGGTCTTTGCAAGGGAAAACGGAAGCGGCCATTGTCCCGCGCCGCGCGGGAAGGTCGGTAGCGGCCTGAAAACGTCGCGTGCGCGCATCGGTCGGCGCGCAAAAATGCTTCCAAACGTTGCAGAATCGCAGGCCATGCCATACCGCCACCTGCCCACCGGTTCCGCCTTTTTCCTTTCGTTCCGACGCGCCTGCGTGGGCGCCTCGCTGGCCCTGGTGGCCGCCGCGGCCTTCGCGCAGCCGCAGCCCGACCCCGCCGGCTTCCCGATGGACTCGGTCGGCTACCTCAACGAGGAGCTGCCGCGCATGGAAGCGGCCGTCGCCGCGAAGGACCGCAGCTTCTTCCTCGGCGCGATGACGCGCATGGTGCAGTTCTCCGAGCGCTGGGGTTTCAAGGTGAAGGCCAACCCCGAACTGGCCGCCTACCCGATGTGCACGGCGGCCGTCATGGACTACGCGGTGGTCGGCATGTGCAAGCTGAACCCCGCCGACGACGTCTGCGAGCCGGGCCTGGCGCCGCGTTTCGACGCGAACCTGAAGCGCTGCCGCGAACTGGCCGCGCAAAAATAGGCCTCCGGCCTTTCCTTCTCTTCCTTCATCGAACGAAGTCCCCGCGCCATGGCCGTGCGTGCGGGGCGGAGACACACGCATGGACTACACCCGCTACCAGACCCTCGCCCTCACGCGCCGCGGCGCGAACGGCGCCGTGCTCGACATCCAGATGCGCGCCGCCAACGGCAAGCTGCCCACGGCCGGCCATGACGGCCACCGCGAGCTGGCCGAAATCTGGCGCGACGTGGCGGCCGACGACACGGTGCGCTGCGCCGTGCTGCGCGGCGAGGGCATGGGGTTCTCGGGCGGCGGCGACCTGGGCATGGTGCAGGACATGACCACCGACGACACGGTGCGCCAGCGCGTATGGAAGGAAGCGCGCGACCTCGTCTACAACCTCATCAACTGCGACAAGCCCATCGTGAGCGCCATGCACGGCCCGGCCGTGGGCGCGGGGCTGGTGGCGGGCCTGCTGGCCGACATTTCCATCGCCACGAAGAACGCGAAGATCGTCGACGGCCACACGCGCCTGGGCGTGGCGGCGGGCGACCACGCGGCCATCGTGTGGCCGCTCTTGTGCGGCATGGCCAAGGCCAAGTACCACCTGCTGCTGTGCGAGCCGGTGAGTGGCGAGGAGGCCGAGCGCATCGGCCTGGTGTCGCTGGCAGTGGACGAGGCCGACCTGCTGCCGCGCGCCTACGAGATCGCCGACCGCCTCGCGGCCGGCAGCCAGAGCGCGATCCGCTTCACCAAGTACGCGCTGAACAACTGGCTGCGCCAGGCCGGGCCGACCTTCGACGCCTCGCTGGCGCTCGAGTTCATGGGCTTCGCGGGCGCCGACGTGCGCGAGGGCGTGGCCTCGCTGCGCGAGAAGCGCGCGCCGAACTTCGGCTGAGCCGAAGCCCGCCGGGTCAGGCGTTCTTGAGGCCCTGCAGGGTCTGCAGCAGCACCACGCGCGTCTGCCCCAGCACCATGCCCTTCCACTCGTCGTTGTCGCAGTAGAACGCGTCGCGCAGGCGGCGGCGGATCTCGCGCTTCTGCGATTCGGGTGCTTCGGGATGGCGGCGCAGCCAGGTGTCGGCGCGCAGGCGATCGAGCACTTCCAGGTCGGGCAGCGTGCCGAATTCGAGGCCCATGGGCGCGACGCGCGCGTTCGGGCATTCGTCGTACGCGGTCGAGATCACCGGGCCCGACACGTCGGCCGAGGCCGAGTCGCCCGCGAAGGGCGCGAACACGTCGGCACCCCACCAGGCGTGGGCCAGCGCGAGGTCCTCGGGCGTGTTGCGGCCCGGGTAGATTTTTTCGCCGTGGCCGTAGGGGCCCAGGCCGGTGTGCACGTCGATCCAGCCCAGGTGCGTGGCCGAGGCCGCATAGCCGCGCAAGATGGCGCGGATGGTGCGGTTGCTCCACGACGGCGCGGTGCCGCCGTAGAACAGGCCGTCGGGCGAGGTGTACTGCCCGCGCGTGACGGCTGCGCGAAAGGCCGTCATGCCGTGCGTGGCGATGTAGCCCGCCACGGCCGCGTCGTCGGCGGACGTCGGCGGCCAGCTGGCGGGCAGCACCAGCGGCTCCACGTCGGCGTACGCGGCGTTCACCGGCAGCGGCGCGCTGAAGTCGATGTGGTTGCGGTTCAGGTCGATGTTGTCTTCGTTGGTGCGGTGCAGATGCGAGAAGCCGTGCGGGTTCACCGCATGCACCAGCAGCAGCGCGACGCCCGCGCGGTCGAGGCGCGCGAGCAGGTCGGCGTCGTTCAGCGTGGCCACCTGCGCACCCGAGCCGCAGAAGCCCTCGGGGCCGTGCGTGCCCGAGGTGACGAGCAGCACCTTCTTGGCGTCGGCCGCGCCGATCAGCGCGACGTCGGTGGCGAGTTCTTCGCCGAGCGCGCCGCGGTGCGTGGGGTGCACGAACGATTCGATGGTGGCACCGCGCGCCGCGGCGGCCTCGAGGAACTTGGCGCGGGCTTCGACATACGTGCCCGAGAAATGGCGGGTGGCGGCAGTGGCAGGCTGGGACATGGCGGGAAGATTCCTGTGCATGAAGGCGGGAAGATTGAAGACGGTATCAGGCGGGCGCGTGGGCGTTGGCTGCGTCGATGTCGCGGCCGGTGTGGTCGCGCAGCCATAGCAGGCCCAGCAGCGACACCAGCGTCATCGCCACCAGGTACAAGGCCGGCGCGAGCTTGCTGCCGGTGGCGTTGACCAGCCAGGTGCTGATGAAGGGCGCGAAGCCGCCGAAGAGCGCCACGCCGACGCTGTAGACCAGCGACATGCCGCTGGCGCGCACGCGCTTGGGAAACATCTCCGGCAGCATCGTGATGCCCGGCACCGTCTGCACGACCAGGCCGATGCTCAGCACGCCGAGCACCACGAACAGCACCACGGGCGTCGGCGATGCGTTGAGCCAAAGAAAGCCCGGATAGATCAGGATCGCCATCACGATGCGGCTCCAGAGGATGAGCGGCTTGCGGCCCACAACGTCCGAGAGCTTGCCCACGAAGGGCGCGAGCGCGAACGACAGCAGGCCCGTGAGCGCCGCGCCGAACAGCGCCACCGACGGCGTGAGGCCCAGTTCGCGCACCGCGTAGGTCGGCATGTAGAAGGTGACCACATACGCCGCCGTGGTGCCGCCCACCAGCGCGAGGATGGCGGCGAGCACCGTCTTGCCGTGCTGCGTGCAGACGATCTTCAGGCTGCTTTCGCGCGGCGCCTTCGCGTCTTCGGGCGAGATGTGCAGCGACTCTTCGAGGTGGCGGCGGATGTACATGCCCACCGGCGCGATCAGCATGCCGAGCACGAACGGCACGCGCCAGCCCCAGCTCTGCATGGCCTCGGGCGTCAGCGAGAAGGTGAGCGCGCCCACCACCACGGCGCCGAGCATCACGCCCAGGCCCTGGCTCGCGAACTGCCAGCTCGCCATGTAGCCGCGGTTGGCGGGCGTGGCGTGCTCCACGAGCAGCGTGGTGGATGCGCCGACTTCGCCGCCGGCCGAGAAGCCCTGGATCAGCCGCGCCAGCACGATCACGACCGGCGCCGCGACGCCGATGCTCGCGTAGGTCGGCGTGAAGGCGATCAGCGCGCAGCCCAGCGCCATCAGGAAGATCGTGAGGGTCATGGCCTTCTTGCGGCCCGCGCGGTCGGCGTACGCGCCGATGATGATGCCGCCCAGCGGCCGCATGATGAAACCGACGCCGAAGCTCGCCACCGTCAGCAGCAGCTGGCCGTAGGAGGTGAAGGTCGGGAAGAACAGCTTGCCGATCACCAGTGCGAGAAAGCCGTAGACGGTGAAGTCGAAGAACTCCAGCCCGTTGCCGATGGTCGTGGCCACGATGGTCTGGCGCCGGCGTGCAGGCGACGAAGGGGATGTGGGCGAGGGCTGGGAAGCGCGGGTGTTCATGTGTCTCCTGTGTGTTCTCAAGGGCGCAGGCCGCGTCGGGCCTTGACCGCGGCGGATGCTAGAGACTCGCAGCTGTCATGAAAAGACAATAATTGGGCGTCAACGATAACTTTTGGTTGTCACTCCAAAGATGAAGCCCAATCAGTTGCATGCCTTCGTGGCCGTGGTCGAGCAGATGAGCATCCGCGCCGCTGCGCGCGTGCTCGGCATCTCGCAGCCGGCCGTGACCAAGATCGTGCGCGAGCTGGAGCGCGAGGTCGGCGCGCCGCTGGTGGAGCGCAGCGTCAAGGGCGTGCGCCTCACACAGTTCGGCCTGGCCTTCGCGCCGCGTGCACGGCTGCTGCTGGCCGACATGGAACGCGCCCGCGACGAGATTGCGCAGATCCGCGACGGCGCCACCGGCTCGGTCTCACTGGCCGTGAGCGCCTCGTTCGCGCTCACCGTGCTGCCCGCCGCCTTCAAGGACTTCCACACGCGCCTGCCCGCGGTCGACGTGCAGTTCAGCGAAGCCGTGCTGCCGTGGATGCTCGCGCGGCTGCGCGATGGCTACCTCGACTTTGCGGTGGCGCACGTCGTGCCCGGCACGCTCGATCCGCAGTTCGAGGCGCTCGAGTTGTTCCCGGTGCAACTGGTGGTCGGCCTGCGCGAGCGCCATCCGCTGCGCAATGCGCGGTCATTGCACGATCTCTATGCCGCCGAATGGGTCCTGCCCGGCGACGACCATGGCGGCACCAACGCCGTGGCGCCGCTGTTCACCCCGCTCGGCTTGTCGCCGCCCACGCGCGTGCTGCAGGGCCACTCGGTCACCGTGGCGCTCGCGCTGGTGGGCCACATGGATTTGATCGGCCTCTTCGTCGAGCCGCTCGCCGGACTCAGCTTCAAGCGCCACGGCATCCGGCGCGTCGATGTGCGCGAGACGATGCCGATACTGAACGTGTGCGTGGTGCGCCGGCGCGGGCAGCCGTCGACGCCGGCGGCGCAGCACTTCATTGAGTGCATCCAGCGGGCGTCGGCGGCGGCGGTGAAGGGGTAGCGGAGGCGGGTTCGGCTCAACTCCAGAGCATCAGCACAAGAGCGACAGTGACGCCAAGGGCCACGTAGCCGATGCCGGCCAGCAGCAGCGCGAAGCTGACGAGGTAGATCGCGCGCCGGCCCCAGTCTGGCGCGCTCGGTACGCAGTGCCAATAGACCAGAGCGGCTGCGAGGATCAGCACGCCCTCGATCGCATACGCGATGACGCGCGTGGCCTCGCTGGAATGAAAGAACGACTGGTCCAGCCACATCCCGAGAACTCCTGCGAGCGGGATCAAGGCCGTCCAGGCGAACACGCCAAGCGCGAGGCGCCCCGCCGTTTTCAGCGGATGGCCTTCGTACAGCATGGATTTCGGCGCCGAATGCGCATCGGCAGTCATGAATTTCCTCCCTGACTGGCGTTTCGAAATGGAACGCTCTGGAGGTCATCCTAGGGACGCGGGCGCCAGGAGACTGCTATCAAATGAGAACTTCTCTCATCGATAATCCCTGCTGCTGCCCTGATCGACGCTGAGCGCTCCGGACTTCGTTTCTTTTTCTTCTTCCTTTCGTTCCTCGTTTCCCATGGCCTTGCTGCGTCGCGTCTGGTTCCAGATCCATTGGTTCATCGGCATCACGGCGGGCAGCGTGCTGGTCGTCATCGGTTTGAGCGGCGCGACGCTGTCGTTCCGCGCCGAGATCACCGACCTGCTGAACCCGATCCCGGCGGCCTTGGCCGCACCGCTGGCACCGCCCGCGCTGCTCGCGCGCTTGCAGGCGGACTCGCCCGGGCGCCGCATCGCGACGCTGACCGTGTTCACCGAGCCCGGGCGCCCCGCGCGCGTCGGCTTCGCGCCGCCGCCCGGCGAACGGCGCGGCGAGACGCGCTTCGCCGATCCCGCCACCGGCGCGCTGCTGCCCGAGCCCGTGGGCGAGCACTTCTTCGAGTTCGTGGAAGAGCTGCACCGCTGGATGCTGCTGCCGCGCGACGACGGCAAGCCCATCACCGGCTCGCTGGCCGGCCTGTTGCTGCTGCTCGCGCTGTCGGGCCTGTACCTGCGCTGGCCGCGCCGCCCCTTCGCGTGGCGCCAGTGGCTGCGCATCGACTTCGCGCTGCGCGGCCGCGCCTTTCTGTGGAACCTGCATGCGGTGGTCGGTACCGTCGCGCTGCTGGCCTATGTGGTGTCGACCACCACGGGCATGTACTGGGCTTTCGACGCGCTGCGCAAGGTGGTCGACGGCGCAGCCGGTGAAGCCCGCGTGATGCGTGTCGAACGCGCACCGGCCGATGCCCCGGTGACGCTCGACCTGGCGCGCGTCTGGCAAGCCTTCGGCGACACCACGGGCGGTGACTGGACCCAGGTCACTCTGCGGCTGCCGGCGCGCAACGGGGCGCAGGTCGAGGCCAACTACCTGCGCACGAACCCCGAGCACGAGCGCGCGCGCAACCGCCTGTACCTGCACGCGGCGACCGGCGAGACGCTGCGCCACGAACGCTACGCCGACAAGCCGCTCGCCGGCCGTCTCGTGAACAGCATCTATCCGCTGCACATGGGCACCTACTGGGGCTTGCCGGGGCGCATTGTGATGATGCTCACGAGTCTGGGGCTTGCGCTCTTCGCGATCAGCGGCTGGATGATGTACCTCGGCCGCCGCCGCACCGCGAAGGCCGTGCGCGCCGAGCGTGCGCGGCTCGATGCGGCCGCCGTGCCCGCCACCTCGGGTGATGCGGGCCAGGTGCTGGTCGCCTTCGCGAGCCAGACCGGCCATGCCGAGCGCCTCGCGCTGCAGACAGCCGGTGCGCTGCAAGCCGCCGGCGTTGCGGCGGTGGTGCGGCCCGTATCCGCGTTGAGCGCCGATGCGCTGCTGCATTTCCGGCAGGTGCTGTGGGTGGCGAGCAGCTTCGGCGAGGGCGATCCGCCCGACAGCGCGCGTGCCTTTGCCCGTGCGTTCGCGCGGCAGAGCGGCCCAGGTCTGCGCCATTTGCGCTACGGCCTGCTCGCACTCGGCGACAGCAACTACGCAACCTTCTGCGGTTTCGGCCGCAAGCTCGACCACGATCTGCACAACCAGGGCGCGCAGCCGATGTTCCCCATGATCGAAGTCGACGGCGAAGACCCGGTCGCGCTCGCACGTTGGCACGACGCGCTGCGTGAGACCTTCGGGGTGCGCGATGCGGCGTGGCCTGTGTCGACCGCACCGGCTTTCGACGCCTGGCGGCTCGATGGCCGGCGCCTGCTCAATGCGGGCAGCCAGGGCGATCCGCTGTTCGAGATCGAACTGCGGCGCGTCGACGGCAGCGACGCAGCGAGCTGGGTGCCTGGCGCATTGGTCGAGATCGTGCCGCGCCAGATGCACGACGACGGCGCCCCGGCGCCCGCGCCGCGCAGCTACTCGGTCGCATCGATTCCGTCCGACGGCGCCGTCCAGCTGCTGGTGCGGCAGGCGCGGCACGACAACGGCCTGGGCGTGGCCTCGGGCTGGCTCACGGTCGGCGCGCCGATGGGCGCGGAACTCGCGCTGCGCCTTGTCGCCAACCCCGGCTTCGCGCTGCCCGACGATGCGCGGCCTTGTGTCTTCATCGGCAACGGCTCGGGCTTCGCGGGCCTGCGCGCGCTGCTGCGCGAACGCGCACGCCGCGGGCACGGCCGCAACTGGCTGGTGTTCGGCGAGCGACACGCCGCGCACGACGGCTTCGGCGCGAACGAGGTTGCGGCATGGCAGGCCGGCGGCCTCGTGGCGCGCTCCGACTTCGTCTACTCGCGCGACCAGGCGCAGCGCGTGTACGTGCAGGACCGCCTGCGCGAGGCCGCCGAAGCGCTGAAGCAGTGGGTGGAGGAGGAGGGCGCGATCGTCTTCGTGTGCGGCAGCCTCGAAGGCATGGCGCCGGGCGTGGATGCGGCGCTGACCGAGGTGCTGGGCGAGAGCGGCATGGACGCGCTCATCGCTGAGGGCCGCTACCGCCGCGACGTTTACTGATCAGGCCGCCGGAAAGCTCACACCCGGTTCGCCCGCCTGCCAGGGCGCGTATTTGGTCATGACGCGCGCGAACAGGTCCGACGCGATCCAGTCCGACAGCCAGGCCTGAAGGCGTGGCCAAGGCTGCGCGTCGAACCAGGCCGCATCAACCATCGCAAACTGGCGCACGAAGGGCATGAGCGCCGCGTCGGCCAGCGTGGCATGCGCGCCGGCCAGCTGTGCCGACATCTCGAGCCTGTCTTCGAGCCCTTGCAGGAAGCGTGCGCCCTCGTCGCGTGCCGAGCCTTCGGACGCGGGGTAGCGCGCCGGGTACTTGTAGCGGTCGAGCAGCGGCTTGAAGCCGTTGTCGCAGGCGGCAACCAGCGCGAGCAGCTCATCGAGCGTGCCGCGCTCCGGCGTCAGCCAGCGCAGCGGGTCGTGGCGGCGCAGCGCCCACAGCATCACGTCCAGGCTCTGTTCCAGCACCGCCGCGCCGCTGTCGAGCACCAGCACGGGGACAGTGCCCTTGGGCGAGGCCGCGAGCATCTCGGCGGGCTTGCGTTTCAGCTCGATCTCGCGCAGCTCGCAACGCTGTCCGCTCGCCACCAGCGCGAGCCGGGCCCGCATCGCATAGGGACAGCGGCGGAACGAATAGAGCACGGGGAGGGCGGAGTCGGGCATGCGAACGAAAGATGAGCAGCGGGAGCCGGCCGATTGTCGAACCATCGGGCCGGGTCGCGCGGCAGCGGGTTTTTCCTCACAATCGACCGCCATGGGCGAACGTCTTTTTCTCCGGCTCCACGATGACCCGCTGCACGGGCCGGAGTCGGGCGTGCCCGACGACACGCTGCATGTGCTGCCGGTTGCGCCGGCCCTGCAGTCGCATGTCTCGCACCTGATGATGTACCGCGAGACCTTCGCGCCCGGCCACGAGATGCGCGAGCGTGTGCTGCCCGACGGCGCGATCCGGCTGGTCTTCAACTTCGGCGATGCGCCCTCGGCCGACGACGCGCCGGGGCAGGCGGTCGAAGCCATCGGTGCCTTCGCCGCGCCGGCTGTGGTGCGGATGCGCGACACGGTGGAAGGCCTGTCGGTGGCGCTGCGCCCCGGCGCGGCAGCCGCGCTGCTCGGCGTGCCGGCCGGCGAGATCGCGGGCCGCGCGGTGCACCTCGACGAACTCTGGGGCGGCGAGGGCACGACGCTGCTCGCGCGCATGGCCGAAGTGCGCGGCGATGTCGCACGCGCCGATCTGCTGCAGCAGGCGCTGATGAAGCGCTTGCAGAAGGCGGGCGACAGCGCACCGCCGGCCGCAGCGATGCACGCCGCACGGCTCATCGCCGCTGCCGACGGGCGCCAGGCATTGCGCGAGGTCGCGCACGCCGTCGGCGTGGGCGAGCGTCGGCTGCAGCAGCTCTTTCATGCACACGTCGGGCTGTCGCCGCGCGCCTGGGGCCGGCTCGCGCGGCTGCATGCCTGCCTGCGCGCATTGCGTTTGCACAGCGCGCCGGCCTGGGCCGACATGGCGCTGGACCACGGGTTCTACGACCAGTCGCACCTCGTCAACGAGTTCCGCGCCCTGTGCGGCGTGACGCCCACCGAATTCCTCGGGCGCAGGGTTTCGGTTTCTTCCAAGACGGCGCGCTGAGGCCGGCCTATCGTGGGGGCTTGTCCTGCCAAAGGACCCTCATCGAAAGAAGGAGCAACGAAAAAATGACAGCAGCCCCCTCCACCCCTGACGCCGCGCACCGCCCGCTGGCGGGCCGCGTGGCCGTGGTGACCGGCGCCAGCCGCGGCGCGGGCCGTGGCATTGCGCAGGAACTGGGCGCGGCCGGCGCCGCCGTGTACGTGACGGGTCGCAGCACCCGCGCACGGCCGGCCGACAGCTACGGCCAGCTGTTGGCCCTGTCCGAGCTGGCCGCCTTGCCCGGCACCATCGACGACACCGCCGACGAGGTCACGCGGCTCGGCGGGCGCGGCATCGCCGTGGCCTGTGACCACACGAAGGAAGACGAGGTGGCCGCGCTGTTCGCGCGCGTCGAACGCGAGCAGGGCCGGCTCGACCTGCTCGTGAACAACGCCTGGGGCGGCCACGAAACCTTCACGGGTGTCTTCGAGGCACCGTTCTGGGAGCACCCGCTCGCCAACTGGGATTCGATGTTCGACCGCGGCGTGCGCAACCACCTCGTGGCCAGCCGCTGCGCCGCGCCGGGCATGGTGGCGCGCAAGCGGGGCCTGATCGTCACCACCACCTTCTGGGACCGCGGTCACTACCTGCGCGGCAACCTGTTCTATGACCTCGCCAAGGCGTCGATGACGCGGCTGGCCTTCGGCATCGCGCAGGAGCTGCAGCCGCACGGCGTGGCCTCGGTGGCCGTGTCGCCGGGCTGGATGCGCACCGAGTTCGTGCTCGCCGGCCACAAGACCGACGAGGCGCACTGGCAGGAGCGCCCCGCGCTGGCACGCACCGAATCGCCGCGCTACCTGGGCCGCGCCGTGGCCGCGCTGGCGGGCGATGCGCAGGTGCTCGACAAGACCGGCCAGGTGCTGCGCGTGGGCGACCTCGCGCGTGCCTACGGCTTCACCGACATCGACGGGCGGCAGGTCGAGCCGTTCGAGATGTAGGGCGCGCTACGACAGTTCGCGCACGTCGATGCGAAAGCGCAGCTCGGGCGCACCGCCGAGCCCGGGCTCGGTGATGAACTCCTCGACCAGCACGCCGCCGTTGGCGCGGATCACGCGCTGCGAGGCGAGGTTGTCGGGGCTGGTCGTGATCTCGACGTGGTCCAGGCCGATGGCGCGCGCATCGGGCAGCAGCGCGCGCAGCGCGGCGGTGGCATAGCCCCGGCCGCTTTTCCACGGCACCACGCCGTAGCCGATGTGGCCGAGGCAGTACGAAGGCAGGGCGTTGGTGCCCGGCTGCCAGCGCAGCTGGATGCTGCCGCAGAACTCGCCGTCCCACAGCCAGCGTCGGTAGCCCGGCAACCGGGGCACGGTGCCGCCGGTGGGCAGCGCGATGGGCGGGCCCTTGGCCTCGCGGTCGACGAGGCCGGCGAGAAAGCTTTCGGGGTCGGTGCGGATCAGCGCCAGCTCTTCGCGGCCGGCTTCGGCCCGCAGGTTGTTGGGCGACCAGCCGCGCTCCAGTGCAGCGATGTAGCCGGGAAGGTGCTCGGGCGAGGGCCAGACGAGTTGCAGTGCGGAAAGGGACATGGGAAACGGTCCTTGTAGTCCTTGTCTTTGAAGATCAGTACGAACGCAGGGCGATGCCCCAGCGCCCCTCGGCCTGCACGACGATCCAGAGGTTGGCGTGCGTGCTGAGCACCGCGCCGGCTGCATCGCGCCGCGTGTAGTGCACGACGAAGTGCACCTTGTCGTGGCTCACGAGCACCGGCTCCTTCTTTTCGTACTGCGTGCGGGCCCAGCCGCCGGCCTTGAGCGTGTCGAAGAAATCGGCAGGGTGCTGGCCGGGCACGGGCCAGTCGAGCCGCCGCGCGCCCGAGAGCATCGTGTGCGGAAAGTGCAGCTCGGCGTCCATGCCGCGCGTGTCCGCGGCGTTGAAGGCGGCCGTGAAGCGGTCGAGGCAGGCCGACGCGGCCTCGACGACGGCAGCGTGCGGCGCGTCGGAGGGCGGCGGGGCGACGAAGGCGGAAAAGTCGGTCATGCGTCGGATGGTAAAGCGAGTGTGCGGTCGGGATGTGTGTGGCGATATAAATGCAACCAAGTTGCGACAATCCATATAATGCAACTCCATTGCATTTGAAGAACGAGTCTTCCATGGCCGATCGCCTTCCCGTCACCGTGCTGTCCGGCTTCTTGGGCGCCGGCAAGACCACGCTGCTCAACCACATCCTGCACAACCGCGAGGGCCGCCGCGTGGCGGTGATCGTCAACGACATGAGCGAGGTCAACATCGACGCCGCGCTGGTGCGCGAAGGCGGCGCCGCGTTGTCGCGCACCGACGAGAAGCTGATCGAGATGAGCAACGGCTGCATCTGCTGCACGCTGCGCGAAGACCTGCTGATCGAGGTGAAGCGGCTCGCTAAGGAAGGGCGCTTCGACCAGCTCGTGATCGAGTCGACCGGCATCTCCGAGCCGCTGCCCGTGGCCGAGACCTTCACCTTCGCGGGCGAAGACGGCCAGAGCCTGGCCGACGTGGCGCGGCTGGACACCATGGTCACGGTGGTCGATGCCTTCAACTTCCTGCGTGACTACGGCTCGTCCGACAGCCTGGGCCAGCGCGGCCAGTCGCTCGGCGACGAAGACACGCGCACGGTGGTCGACCTGCTGATCGAGCAGATCGAGTTCTGCGACGTGCTGGTGGTCAACAAGACCGACCTCGTGACGGCCGAAGAACGCGAGCGGCTGATGGCCATCTTGCGCAGCCTCAACCCGCGTGCGCGCATCGAGGAGTCGGAGTTCGGCCGCGTCGCGCTCGACCGCGTGCTCGACACGGGCCTGTTCGATTTCGAGCAGGCCGAGCAGGCGCCGGGCTGGCTGGCCGAACTGCGTGGCGAGCATGTGCCCGAGAGTGAGGCCTACGGCATCCGCAGCTTCGTGTACCGGTCGCGCCTGCCGTTCCATCCGAAGCGCTTCTGGGACCTGGTGCAGAGCGAGTGGGAGGGCGTGGTGCGCTCCAAGGGCTTCTTCTGGCTCGCGAGCCGCCCGACCCGTGCGGGTTCGTGGTCGCAGGCCGGCGGTGCCTGCCGCTATGGCGTGGCGGGCTTGTGGTGGGCGGCCGTGCCGCGCGAACACTGGCCGACCGACCCCGACGGGCTCGAACTCATCCGCAAGAACTGGGACGACGCCACCGGCGATGCGCGCCAGGAGTTGGTGCTGATCGGCATCGGCATGGACGAAGCGGCGCTGCGCGCGCGGCTCGATGCCTGCCTGCTCACGCCCAACGAGATGCGCTTCGGCCCGTCGTGGTGGCAGAACCTGCCTGATCCGTTTCCGTCGTGGAACGCGTAGGGCGCGGGCGATTCAGTCGCCGGCGCTGCCGGGCTGCATCGCCTGCTGCACCAGCCGTGCCATGGCCGATGCGCTCTCGCTGCCGACGGCGGCCAGTCCCTGCACGGTGCCTTGACGGTCCTGCAGGGCTTCGTCCTGGCTGGCCTTGAGCTTGCCTTCGAGGCGGTCGATGGGGATCTCGATGCCCACCACGGCGCGCGCCAGCTTGCGGATGAAGGCCTCGGGCGCGTCCGTGGTCTGCCAGGGCACGGGCTGGCCGGCCTCGTTCGCCGCGGTGAGGCGCGAGAGCAGGTCGAGCAGCCAGGCCTCGTCGTCGATGGCGCGCGCGATGCCGTGCGCATGCGCGACGGCGTAGTTCCAGGTCGGCACCACCTGGCCGTGCGCGGCCTTGCCGGGGTACCAGCCGGGCGTGATGTAGGCCTGCGGCCCCTGGAACATCACGACCGACGGGGCCGATGCATCGAGCTGGCGCCACACCGGGTTCGCGCGCGACACATGGCCGAGCAGCGTGCCGAACGGGCCGCGCGAGCGGTCGAGCAGAAAGGGCAGGTGGTTGGCGACCAGCCCGTCGGCGCCGCTCACGACCCAGGCGCCCAGCGGATGCGCGTCGATCAGCGCGTGGCTCGCGCCGATGTCGGGCTGGCGGTGGTGCCGGGAGACGTACACGCGCGGCGCGATGAAGCTAGCGCGCGCAGTCGCCGCACATGCCGTGCAGCGTGAGCGCCGTGTGCCGCGTGTCGATGCCCTGCTTGCGCAGCGCCCTGCCGAGCCGGCCCATCACCTTGGGCAGTTCGGGGTCGGAGGGCAGCGCCAGCACCTTGTGGCACTGGTCGCATTCGAAGGTGTTGCCCGAGGCGGTGTCGACGTGCCGTGCGAAGCGGTTGACCCGGTCGGCGGCCACGCGGCGGTCGCACAGGCCGGCCTCGACCAGCCGGTCGAGCACGCGGTAGAGCGTGACGCGGTCGGGCGGCTCGCCCGTGGTGGCGGTGTAGGCGCCGGCCACTTCCTCGTGGGTCAGCGGCTGCGAGCCGTGTTCGAGCAGCTCGAGCACGGTCTGGGCGGCGCGCGTGACGCGCAGCCCGCTGCCGCGCAGCAACGCCTCGCTGTCGAAGGCGGGGCGGGGCGGCGAGGTTTTCAGGGGCGGGGTGGGGGTCTTCATGCGAAACGCCATTGTGTTGCATCCGGCGCCCCCTTGCGACGGCAAGGACAGCCGGGGCCCGGATGTTGCGAGGTGCAAGTCAGCCAACCGGCCGTTTCGCCGCGGCCCGGGTCGCCCGAATGCGCTAAGGTCTGGGCATTCGCATTCTGAATACCTTCGTTGACCATGTCCCGTCCCCCCATCGAAATCGAAACCGCCCCGAACCCCACCGCCACGGTGGTCCTGATGCACGGCCTGGGCGCCGACGGCAACGACTTCGTGCCGATTGCCGGCGAGCTCGACCTGTCGGCCGTGGGCCCCGTGCGCTTCGTGTTCCCCAACGCGCCGGTGATCCCCGTCACGCTGAACAACGGCTACCAGATGCCGGCGTGGTTCGACATTGCCGGGGCCGATTTCAATGTGCAGGAAGACGCCGCAGGCCTGCGCCGCTCGCAAGCCACCATCGAGGCCGTGATCGCGAATGAAAAGGCCCGTGGCATTGCCGCCAGCCGTATCGTGGTCGCCGGCTTTTCGCAGGGCTGCGCCATGGCGCTGCTGACCGGCCTGCGCCATACCGAGCGCCTGGGCGGCATCGTCGGCCTGTCGGGCTGGCTGCCGCTGGCGGCCAGCACCGCGGCCGAGCGCCATGCCGCCAACCACGACACGCCGGTGTTCCTCGGCCACGGCCGGCAAGACCCGATGGTGCCGCTGGCACGCGCCACGCAATCGCGCGACGCGCTCACCGCCCTGGGCTACACCGTCGAATGGCACGAGTACGCGATGGCGCATTCGGTCTGCATGGAAGAAGTGGCCGACCTGAACGCCTTTTTGCTGCGCGTGCTGCGCTGACGCACAAGCGGGCCGCTGCAGCAACCCACGAGACAGACAGAGACACAGAAGGAGACCGCCATGATCCTCGTCATCGGACACGCGCTGGCAAAGGCCGACACCCTGCAGGCGATGCTGGCCATCAGCGTGGAGCACGTGTTGCGCTCGCGCGCCGAGCCTGGCTGCATTTCGCATGAAGTCACCACCGACGTGCAAGACCCGCTGCGGCTCACCTTTGTGGAGCGCTGGAGCGACATGGCGGCGTTGCAGGCGCACTTTCGGGTCGATGCGTCGCGTGCTTTCGCCAAGGCGCTCGCGGCCATGGCCGATGGCGTGCCGTCGATCCATGTCTACCAGTCGGAAGAGATCGACCTGTCGGCGGGCCGCGCCAAGGCCTGAGGTTTGCCCCCCGTTCCGCACTGGAATGCGCGTGGTATTTGAGAGGGTAGCTATGAAAAAGGTAGCAAAAAACAGCATAGCCGGATGCGGGATTCCCTGCTTCAGCAGTGCCAGTCCGCCCGTGCTACCTTCCAGCCCCACAGAAGATTGATGGGTCATAAGAACATGAGCAACAGATTGCAGGAGAGGCTGGGGGCGCTCCCGGCCGCGCGATTGAAGGGCATGCGTCGCGGCATCGAGAAGGAAAGCCTGCGCGCGTTGCCCGACGGCAAGCTGGCCCTCACGCCGCATCCGCTGGCGCTGGGCTCGGCGCTCACGCATCCGCACATCACGACCGACTTCAGCGAGTCGCAGCTCGAACTCATCACGGGCGTGCACGCGGGCGTGGAGTCGGCCATTGAAGAGCTCACGCGGGTGCACCAGTTCACCTACCGCGTGCTCGACCAGCTCGGCGACGAGCGCCTGTGGGTGTCGAGCATGCCCTGCGGCCTGCCGACCGACGAGACCATTCCGATCGGCCGCTACGGCTCGTCGAACGTGGGCCGCGCCAAGAGCGTGTACCGCATGGGCCTGAGCCACCGCTATGGCCGCCGCATGCAGACCATTTCGGGCATTCACTACAACTGGTCGTTGCCGGATGTGTCGAGCGAAGAGTATTTCGCACTCATCCGCAACTTCCGCCGCCAGGCCTTTCTACTGCTGTACCTGTTCGGCGCTTCGCCGGCCCTGTGTTCGAGCTTTGTCGCGGGCCGCCCGCACGAGCTGCAGCCGCTGGGCGACGGCAGCATGTACATGCCGCACGGCACCTCGCTGCGCATGGGCCCCCTGGGCTACCAGAGCGAGGCCCAGGCGTCGCTGGCCGTGAGCTACAACAGCCTGGAAGGCTACGGCGCCTCGCTGCAAGATGCACTCACGCGTCCGTGGCCGGCCTACGAGGCCATCGGCATCCGCAACCTGGGCGGCGACTACAACCAGCTGGGCACCAGCCTGCTGCAGATCGAGAACGAGTTCTACGGCACCATCCGCCCCAAGCGCGTGATCCACCCCGGCGAACGCCCGCTGCATGCGCTGCGCGAGCGCGGCGTGGAGTACGTCGAAGTGCGCCTGATGGACCTCGACCCCTTCGAGACCGTCGGCATCAACGCGCAGACCATGCGCTTCATCGACGTGTTCCTGCTGCACTGCCTGCTGAACGACAGCCCCGACGACACCCCGCAAGAGATTGCCGAATTGGCGCAGAACCAGCACCTCACGGCCGCGCGCGGCCGCGAGCCGGGCCTGAAGCTGCGCCGCGACGGGCGCGAGGTCGGGCTCACCGACTGGGGCCTGGAGCTGGTCGAACAGTGCATGCCCATTGCCGCCGCGCTCGACGCGGCGCAAGGCGGCACGCAGCACGTCGACGCGGTGCGCGCCGCCAGGGCCGGCCTCGAGAACCCCGACAGCCTGCCGTCGGCCCGCGTGCTTGCGGCCGTCGAGCAGCAGCACGGCAACTCGTTCATCGGCTTCGTGCGCGCCCAGTCGGAGCAGACCCGCGCCGCGTTGCTCGCGCTGCCGTTCACGGCCGCGCAGCAGGCCGGCTTCGAGCAGATGACGGCCGAGTCGATCCAGGCGCAGAAGCGCATCGAGGCGGCCGACACCATGCCCTTCGAGATCTACCGCGAGCAGTACGTCTCGCCGGCGCGCCTGGGCATGGCCCCCGGCCGCTTGCCAGTCGCGGCCTGAGGCAGCGGGGCGGCGCACGCCGACAGCGCCGCTGGCCGATGGCCTACAGCCATTGGCCTGTCCGGCTCACCGCGCCCGTGCGGGCAGCCCGGAAGATGGCGTCATGCACAGCCAAGCTTCGGATTCGGGACACTCACCATGACGCTCCATGCCTATCTGGTCGAGGACAGCCCCGTGATCCGCGAGAACCTCGTCGGCTTTCTTGAGGACGTGGCGGATGCGCACGTGGTGGCCTCGGCCAGCACCGCTGACGAAGCGCTCGACTGGCTGAGCCATCACCAGCGCGACTGGGACCTGGCCATCGTCGACCTGTTCCTGCAGCGCGGCAACGGCCTGGCGGTGATCCATGCCTGCCGCCACCGGTCGCCGCACCAGAAAGTGGTGGTGCTCAGCAACTACGCCACCGCCGACATGCGCCAGCGCTCGCAGCAACTGGGCGCCGATGCCTTCTTCGACAAGTCGGCCGAACTCGACCAGCTGGTCGCGTACTGCGCCACGGTCCAGCCGTCGCATGGGTGACTCCCGCCGGGGCTGTCCGGCGGCAAACGGGGCGGGGAACTGAGGTAAAACGCCGGGTTGCCGCCCGTCGGCAACCCTTTTTTCACCCCCTACAGACAGCGAGCAGAGACCTCATGAGCAGCAACAGCACCTCCATCGACTTCAAGGGCCGCGTGGCCATCGTGACCGGCGCGGGCGGCGGCCTGGGCCGCCAACATGCGCTGGCACTGGCGGCGCGCGGCGCCAAGGTGGTGGTCAATGACCTGGGCGGCGCGCGCGACGGCTCCGGCGGCTCGGTCAGCGCTGCGCAGGCGGTGGTCGACGAGATCAAGGCGGCCGGCGGCGAGGCCATGGCCAACGGCGCCTCGGTGACCGATTTCGAGGCTGTGCAGGCCATGGTCAAGCAGGCGGTCGACGCCTGGGGCCGCGTCGACATCCTGATCAACAACGCCGGCATCCTGCGCGACAAGAGCTTTTCCAAGATGGAGCTGGACGACTTCAAGCTCGTGGTCGACGTGCACCTGATGGGCGCCGTGAACTGCACCAAGGCCGTCTGGGCGCTCATGAACGAGCAGAAGTACGGCCGCATCGTGATGACCACCTCGTCGTCGGGCCTGTACGGCAACTTCGGCCAGAGCAACTACGGCGCCGCCAAGCTGGCGCTGGTGGGCCTCATGCAGACGCTGAGCATCGAAGGCGCCAAGAACGACATCCGCGTGAACTGCCTGGCGCCCACCGCCGCCACGCGCATGACCGAAGACCTGTTCCCCAAGGAAATGCTCGAGGCCTTCCGTCCCGAGGCCGTGGTGCCCGCGATGCTGGTGCTGGCCGCGCAGGACGCGCCGAACCGCACCATCCTCTGTGCCGGTGCCGGCACCTTCGAGGCGGCCCACATCACGCTGACGCAGGGCGCCTGGCTGGGCATTGCCGCCGACACGCCCGAGCAGCTGGCCGCGCGCCTGTCGGAAGTGACCGAGCGCGAAGGCGAGGCCGTGCCGCAGAGCGGTGCCGCCCAGGGCGCGAACGAAGTCGCCAAGGGCATGGCGAACGCCGGCCGGAACTGAGTCGCCAGTCGGTCGGTGCATGGCGCTTGACTTCGAGCGCACTCGAGCATTTCCAATGAATTCACCGGATGTCCGGTGTCTTCATTCCTCCAAGGAAATCACGCCATGCACACGATCGACAACAAGGCCCTCGTC
>NZ_CALRZC010000165.1:0-18768 GCF_943372545.1 Variovorax sp. YR752
CGTACTGGCAGGGCGGCGCCGCGGGGCTTGGGCGGTGCGCTCTCGGCGAGCTTGCGTTTTTCTTCTTCGCTCAGCGCCTGGTATTGCTCCCACTTGAGCCGGCGCTCATCAGCAGGCACGCGCTTGACCTCGGCGAAATTCAGGCGGGCCTGGGCGCGCTGCTGGTTGCTCAGCGCCGCCCATTCGATCATGCGGCTGTGCAGCGTGACCTGGTCGTCGGCGGGCATGTTCGCGTAGTTGCGCGACAGGGCCAGCCACTTGCGCTTCTGGCCGGCGTTCAACGTGTTCCAGTGCGAAACCAGCGGCTTTAGAGCGTGCTGCTGCTCGGTGCTCAGGTCGCTCCAGAGGGGCTTGGTCGTGGCAACGGCCTTGGGGCTCGCCGCGCCATTGGCGGCGGCGGCGTGCGTGGCGGGCTTGGTGGCCTCGGACAGCGTCTGGGCATCGGCCAGCGTCAGGCCGAAGGCAGCGGCTGCCAGCGCACCCGCCCAAACGACGGCGCCCGCCGGGAGCGGGCGCAACGGAAGCAGGGCTTTCGCACGGGAAACGGAGCGGCGTCGCATTCGGTCGGGCAAGGTGTTCAGTCGGAGGCGCTGTCGGACTTCAGGAATTGGGCGAAGCCGGGATCGGTGTAGGCGGCAGGCGGCAGGTCGCCCGTCAGTAGGGCCGAGTCAACCTCGGCGAGTTCGCTGGCGCGGTCGTCGTCCTGCATCACGCTGATGGCGATCAGGCCGGCCACCAGGGCGATCAGGGGCACCACGGAACCGATGCGGGTCCACCAGCTGCCACCCAGCGTGACCGTGTGGCCCGCCTGGACCGCAACGGGCGCCATGCGCAGTTGCGGTGCCTGCTTGCGCGCGGCCACGGCCTGCGAACGGGCAATGCGCAGGCGCTCGCTGATGTCGTGCGGCAACGCTTGATTGCCGTCCGACAGCCGAGCCGCCAGCCGTTGGCCGAAGCGGTCTTCTGCAGCGCTGGATTGAGAGGTTGGAACCTTGGTATTCATAGCGATATTCCCTTGGCTTTGAGCGCCTTGCTCAGAGCGTGGACGGCTCGCGAACAATGGGTTTTGACGCTGCCCTCGGAGCAGCCCATTGCGGCGGCCGTCTCTGCGACGTCCATTTCCTCCCAGTAACGCATCAGGAAAGCCTCGCGTTGACGGCCGGGCAAAGCCGCGATCTGTTCTTCGATGGCGTGAAAGACCTGGCTGCGGCGGATGGTGTCTTCGGCGCTCTCCGATTCCCTGGAGTCGGTTGGCGAGACAAAGTTCTCCAGCAGATCGAAATCTTCGCCGTTGTCGGCCGGTTCGAAGTCGCTGAGGTTGGAGAAAAGGGCGCGGCGGGTCTTCTGGCGGCGGAACCAGTCGAGCGTGCAGTTCGACAGGATGCGCTGGAACAGCATCGGCAGTTCCTCGGCAGGCTTGTCGCCGTAGTGCTGCGCCAGCTTCATCATGCTGTCCTGCACGATATCGAGTGCCGCTTCTTCGTCCCGCACGTGATAGACCGAGCGCTTGAAGGCCCGTCGCTCGACGTTTTTCAGGAAGTCGGAGAGTTCGTGTTCAGTAGCCAAATGAGAGGGGGCGGCGGGATGCGCCGCGTGGGGAGGATGTTTGGCGAACGCTTATGTTTTTATGCGGCGGATTATGCCTTTGTGCCAGGACAGGGCACCTGAAGCGAGTCTGAACGCGCGGGTAGTGTCATAATCCGCGTTGCAAGTCAAAAGGCAAACGGGTCACGGTCCGGCGGAACATCAGTCCGCTCATGGCTTTGGCCTCAAGTCCTGGCGCGGCCCCACAAGGGCTGGCAAGGGGCACCCAAGGTTTTTCGTTCCCGAAAAAACACAAAGGTTGATCATGGAAATCTCGAAGGCGGAACTCGCTTCCGCAGCAGCCGCGTCCTCTGGCGCCGGCAACACCACGCAAGAACTCATGGGCGCTGAAGTGCTGATCAAGGCACTGCAGGCCGAAGGCGTTCAGTACGTCTGGGGCTATCCCGGCGGCGCGGTTCTCTACATCTACGACGCGTTCTACAAGCAGGACACCATCCAGCATGTGCTGGTGCGCCACGAGCAGGCCGCCGTGCATGCAGCCGACGGCTATGCGCGCGCCACCGGTGAAGTCGGTGTGGCGCTGGTCACCTCCGGCCCCGGCCTGACCAATGCGGTCACTGGCATCGCGACGGCGTACATGGACTCGATCCCGATGGTGATCATTTCCGGCCAGGTGCCTACGGCCGCTATCGGTCTCGACGCCTTCCAGGAATGCGACACGGTCGGCATCACGCGCCCCATCGTCAAGCACAACTTCCTCGTCAAGGATCCGAAGGATCTGGCCATGACGATGAAGAAGGCCTTCCACATCGCACGCAGCGGCCGTCCCGGCCCCGTGGTGGTGGATGTGCCGAAGGACGTGTCCTTCAAGAAGACCCCGTACAGCGGCTATCCCGACAAGGTCGAGATGCGCTCGTACAACCCGGTGCGCAAGGGCCACGGCGGGCAGATCCGCAAGGCACTGCAACTGCTGCTGGCGGCCAAGCGCCCGTACATCTACACCGGCGGCGGCGTGCTCCTGGGCAATGCCTGCAACGAGCTGCGCACGCTGGTCGACATGCTCGGCTACCCGGTCACGAACACGCTGATGGGCCTGGGCGCCTATCCGGCAAGCGATCGCAAGTTCCTCGGCATGCTGGGCATGCACGGCACCATCGAAGCCAACAACGCGATGCAGAACTGCGACGTGCTGCTGGCCGTGGGTGCGCGCTTCGACGACCGCGTGATCGGCAACCCGAAGCACTTCGCGCAGAACGAACGCAAGATCATCCACGTCGACATCGACCCGTCGAGCATCTCCAAGCGCGTGAAGGTCGACATCCCGATCGTCGGCGACGTGAAGGACGTGCTCACCGAGCTGATCTCGATGATCCGCGAGAGCACCGCCAAGCCCGACGCCGGTGCACTGGCCGACTGGTGGAAGACCATCGAGAGCTGGCGCTCGCGCGACTGCCTCAAGTACGACCGCGACAACAAGGATGTGATCAAGCCGCAGTTCGTGGTCGAGACGCTCTGGAACATGACCAAGGACGCCGACACGTACATCACGTCGGACGTCGGCCAGCACCAGATGTGGGCTGCCCAGTACTACCGCTTCGACGAGCCGCGCCGCTGGATCAATTCGGGTGGCCTGGGCACCATGGGCGTGGGCATTCCCTACGCCATGGGCATCAAGCTCGCCAAGCCCGATTCGGAAGTGTTCACCATCACCGGCGAAGGCTCGGTGCAGATGTGCATCCAGGAGCTGTCGACCTGCCTGCAGTACAACACGCCGATCAAGATCTGCTCGCTCAACAACCGCTACCTGGGCATGGTGCGCCAGTGGCAGGAGATCGAATACTCCGGCCGCTACAGCCACAGCTACATGGACGCGCTGCCCAACTTCGTGAAGCTCGCCGAGGCCTACGGCCACGTCGGCATGCTGATCGAACGTCCACAAGACGTGGAGCCGGCGCTGCGCGAGGCGCGCAAGCTCAAGGACCGCACGGTGTTCATGGATTTCCGTACCGACCCCACCGAGAACGTGTTCCCGATGGTCAAGGCCGGCATGGGCATCACCGAGATGCTGTTGGGTTCCGAAGATCTCTGATCCGGAACGTTCGTTCGCTCAACTTTTTACTGACGAATCTATTGCCCGCCAAGCCCGCGCATTACCGTGCACGGGGGAGGGCGGCGAAAAGAGGAGTCACGCCAACATGAAACACATCATTGCAGTGCTGCTGGAAAACGAGCCGGGTGCTCTTTCCCGCGTGGTGGGCCTTTTTTCGGCCCGTGGCTACAACATCGAATCGCTGACCGTGGCGCCGACCGAGGACGCAAGCCTCTCGCGCATGACCATCGTCACCAACGGCTCGGACGATGTGATCGAGCAGATCACCAAGCACCTGAACCGCCTCATCGAGGTCGTGAAGGTGGTCGACCTGACCGAAGGCGCCTACACCGAGCGCGAGCTCATGATGGTGAAGGTGCGTGCGGTGGGCAAGGAACGCGAGGAAATGATGCGCATGGCGGAAATCTTCCGTGGCCGCATCATCGACGTGACCGACAAGAGCTACACCATCGAGCTCACCGGCGATCACGGCAAGAACGACGCTTTTCTTGAAGCGATCGACCGCAGTGCCATTCTGGAGACGGTTCGCACCGGCGCCAGCGGCATCGGACGCGGCGAACGCATCCTGCGGGTCTGACACCATGATTCGGAGCTCAGTCGTTGCCCGTTCGGGCTGAGCTTGTCGAAGCCCCTGCGCAAGCGGGGACTGCATTGAGCCCTTCGACAGGCTCAGGACGAACGGCACAACAACATACTGCAACTCGCATATCTATCTGGAGAACATCATGAAGGTTTATTACGACAAGGACGCGGACCTGAGCCTCATCAAGGGCAAGACGGTTGCCATCATCGGTTACGGCTCGCAAGGTCACGCACACGCGCAGAACCTGAACGACAGCGGCGTCAAGGTCGTGGTCGGCCTGCGCAAGGGCGGCGCTTCGTGGGACAAGGTCGGCAAGGCTGGCCTGCAGGTCGCCGAAGTCGCTGATGCCGTGAAGTCGGCCGACGTCGTCATGATCCTGCTGCCCGACGAGCAGATCGCCGCCGTCTACAAGAACGACGTGGCCCCGAACATCAAGGAAGGCGCTTCGCTCGTCTTCGCGCACGGCTTCAACGTGCACTACGGCTTCGTGCAGCCGCGCGCCGACCTCGACGTGTGGATGGTTGCTCCCAAGGCCCCGGGCCACACCGTGCGCGGCACGTACACGCAAGGTGGCGGCGTGCCGCACCTGATCGCGGTGCACCAGGACAAGAGCGGCAAGGCGCGTGACCTCGCGCTGAGCTACGCCACCGCCAACGGCGGCGGCAAGGCCGGCATCATCGAGACCAACTTCCGCGAAGAAACCGAGACCGACCTGTTCGGCGAACAAGCGGTTCTGTGCGGCGGTACGGTCGAGCTGATCAAGGCTGGTTTCGAAACGCTGGTGGAAGCCGGCTACGCGCCCGAAATGGCGTACTTCGAATGCCTGCACGAGCTGAAGCTGATCGTCGACCTGATCTATGAAGGCGGCATCGCCAACATGAACTACTCGATCTCGAACAACGCCGAATACGGCGAGTACGTCACGGGCCCGCGCATCGTGACCGACGAGACCAAGAAGGCCATGAAGAAGGTCCTGCAGGACATCCAGACCGGCGAATACGCCAAGAGCTTCGTGCTCGAAGCCGCTGCCGGCCAGCCGGTGCTGATCAGCCGCCGTCGCCTGAACGCCGAGCATCAGATCGAAGTCGTCGGCGAAAAGCTGCGCGCGATGATGCCTTGGATCAAGAAGAACAAGCTGGTCGACCAGACCCGTAACTGATCTTCAGAGGCAAGAGCCAACAGGGTGCTTCGGCACCCTGTTTCGGAGGGCCACCCATCGCGGTGGCCCTTTCGTTTGAAGGGGAGCGCACAAGTCCCCTGAACTACACTGCGAAGCATGCGATTCACAGATCAAGACGCTATCGATTGGATAGCTGACCGGGCAGTTCCCACGAGGGACGGAGGCCATTTCAATGCATGACGACACGCTCCCCGACGATGTGCAGCCGCGCAAGCGTCGCAAGGGCATCTACATCCTGCCTAACCTGTTCACGCTGGCGGCGTTGTTCGGCGGCTTCTACTCGGTCGTGATGGCCATGAACGCGCGCTTCGACCTCGCGGCGCTCGGCGTGTTCGCCGCGATGATCCTCGACAGCCTCGACGGCCGCGTCGCGCGCATGACCAACACGCAGAGCGCGTTCGGCGAGCAGATGGACTCGCTGTCCGACATGGTGTCGTTCGGCGCCGCGCCTGCGCTCATCGCGTATGAGTGGTCGCTCAAGGGGCTGGGGCGCTGGGGCTGGATCGCGGCCTTCGTTTACTGCGCCTGTGCGGCACTGCGGCTCGCGCGCTTCAACGTCAACACAGGCGTGGTCGACAAGCGCTGGTTCCAGGGTCTGCCGTCGCCAGCGGCGGCGGCGCTCGTGGCGGGCTTCATCTGGCTCATGACCGAGTGGGGCAAGCGCGGCGGCGAGGTGCTGTATCTCTCGTGGACGCAGATCACCTGGATCACTTTTGCATTCACGCTTTATGCCGGCCTCTCGATGGTCACCAACGCGCCGTTCTACAGCTTCAAGGACGTCCAGATGAAGAAGAGCGTGCCCTTCGTCGTGATCGTGCTGATCGCGCTGGGCATCGCCGTCATCAACATCCATCCGCCGACGGTGCTGTTCAGCCTGTTCGTGGCCTACGGCCTGAGCGGCTACGTGGTGTACGCATGGCGCAAGGCCAAGGGCCAGCCGGTGAGCGTCATCAGCACCTCGACCGAAGAGCCGGACGAGCGGGGGCTGCACAACTGAAGTCCCGGGCCTTCACAGGCCCGCGAAGGCTGTGCTACATTCGCAACCCTCATGACCAAGATTTCGCTGCTGGCCCTACTAGCCCTCCCTCACGGGCGGAGACGGTAGCGCACGCGCTAATCCCTCATCACGGCCCGTTCGCACCAGCAACGGGCCGTTTGTCTTTTTGGGGTTGCTGGTTGAGTTCCAACCATCACAGAGAAATCGACATGTTGAAGCAACCTCAAGCCAAGTACCGCGCATTCGCACCGATCGGCCTCAAGGACCGCACCTGGCCCGACGCCGTGCTGACCAAGGCCCCGATCTGGCTGTCGACGGACCTGCGCGATGGCAACCAGGCGCTGGTCGAGCCCATGGACATCCCGCGCAAGATGCGCATGTTCGAAACCCTCGTGGCCATCGGCTTCAAGGAAATCGAAGTCGGCTTTCCCTCGGCGTCGCAGGTCGAATTCGACTTCGTGCGCAAGCTCATCGAAGAAGACCGCATTCCCGACGACGTGACGATCCAGGTGCTCACGCAGGCACGTGACCACCTCATCGAACGCACCTTCGAAGCGCTGCAAGGCGCACCGCGCGCCATCGTCCACCTCTACAACGCCGTGGCTCCCGTGATGCGTCGCGTGGTGCTCGGCATGGACGAAGACCAGATCGTCGAACTCGCGAGCAGCCATGCGCGCATGTTCAACGCCTTTGCCGCCAAGCAGCCGGCCACGAAGTGGACCTTCCAGTACTCGCCCGAAATGTTCTCGGGCACCGACGTGGTCTTCTCCAAGCGAGTGGTCGATGCAGTCACCGCGGTGTGGGCGCCGACGCCCGAGCGCAAGTGCATCGTCAACCTGCCCACGACGGTCGAGCATTCCACGCCGAACATCTTCGCGGACATGATCGAGTGGATGCATCGCAACCTCGAGCGTCGCGATTCGATCGTGCTGTGCGTGCATCCGCACAACGACCGCGGCACCGGCACGGCGGCCGGCGAACTGGCCTTGATGGCGGGCGCCGAGCGCATCGAAGGCTGCCTCTTCGGCAACGGCGAGCGCACCGGCAACCTCGACCTCGTCAACGTCGCGCTCAACCTCTACACGCAGGGCGTTTCGCCCGAACTCGATTTCTCGAACATCGACGAGATCCGCGCCACGGTCGAGCACTGCAACCAGATTCCCGTACACCCGCGCCATCCGTACGTAGGCGACCTGGTCTACACCTCGTTCTCGGGCTCGCACCAGGACGCGATCAAGAAGGCCTTCGCCGCTCGCAAGGACGGCGACATCTGGGACATTCCGTACCTCCCCATCGATCCGAAGGACGTGGGCCGCAGCTACGAAGCCGTGATCCGCGTGAACAGCCAGTCGGGCAAGGGCGGCATGGCCTACCTGCTCGAGAGCGAGTACGGCCTCGAGATGCCGCGCCGCCTGCAGATGGAGTTCATGCAGGTCGTGCAGCGCGTGATGGACGTGGGTGGCAAGGAGCTCACCGCTGCCGACCTCTGGCAGATCTTCGTGAACGAATACGGCATCGAGACCGCCAAGGCTTTGCAGCACCGCGTGATCCAGGAAGAAGGCGAGGGCGCCGAGGCCACGGTGGTGCTGCGCGGCGATCTGCCCTGGGACGGTGAAACGCGCGCCATCGAAGGTCGCGGCAACGGCCCGATCGACGCCTTCACGCAGGCGCTGAGCCAGGCCACCGGGCACACGGTGCGCGTCATGGACTACCACCAGCACGCCATCGGCGCTGGCGCCGACGCCAAGTCGGTGGCCTACCTCGAGCTGCGCGTCGACGAATCGCAGACGCTGTTCGGTGTCGGCATCGACGCGAACGTGATCTCGGCCTCGCTGAAGGCGATCGTGTCGGGCGTGCAGCGGGCGCGGACCCGGGGCGCGCACAGCGCACAATCGGCGGTTGAAGTCGCCTGAAGGCATGACCCCCACGCTCTCGCACTGCGTGTCGTCGCTGCCCCCCCGAGGGGGCCGCAGGCCGCCTTGGGAGCGGCCCGGCGCCGGCCTGATCGACGGCTGAATAGAACCCAAGGAGATCCACGATGACCGACCAACTCATTATTTTCGACACCACCTTGCGCGACGGCGAGCAGTCGCCCGGCGCCTCGATGACGCGCGACGAAAAATTGCGCATCGCCAAGCTGCTGGAGCGGCTCAAGGTCGACGTCATCGAAGCGGGCTTTCCGGCCAGCTCGAACGGCGATTTCGAGGCCGTGAAGGCCATCGCCAACGCGATCAAGGACGCGACGGTGTGTGGTCTCTCGCGTGCCAACGACCGCGACATCGCACGCGCGGCCGAGGCCCTGAAGGGCGCGGCGCGCGGGCGCATCCACACCTTCATCGCGACCTCGCCGCTGCACATGGAGAAGAAGCTGCGCATGTCGCCCGACGAGGTGCATGAGCAGGCCAAGCTGGCCGTGCGCTTTGCGCGCAACCAGATCGCCGACGTCGAGTTCAGCCCCGAAGACGGCTACCGCAGCGACCCGGACTTCCTGTGCCGCGTGCTTGAAACCGTGATCAACGAGGGCGCCACCACCATCAACGTGCCCGACACCGTCGGCTACGCGATTCCCGAGCTGTACGGCAACTTCATCAAGATGCTGCGCGAGCGCATTCCCAACAGCGACAAGGCGATCTGGTCGGTGCATTGCCACAACGACCTCGGCATGGCCGTGGCGAATTCGCTGGCCGGCGTGAAGATCGGCGGTGCGCGCCAGGTCGAGTGCACGATCAACGGCCTGGGCGAGCGCGCGGGCAACTGCTCGCTCGAAGAAGTGGTCATGGCCGTGAAGACGCGCAGGGACTACTTCGGGCTCGACCTGAACATCGACACCCAGCACATCGTGGCCGCGAGCCGCATGGTGAGCCAGACCACCGGCTTCGTGGTGCAGCCCAACAAGGCCGTGGTGGGCGCCAACGCGTTCGCGCACGCCTCGGGCATTCACCAGGACGGCGTGCTCAAGGCACGCGACACCTACGAGATCATGCGGGCCGAAGACGTGGGCTGGAGCGCCAACAAGATCGTGCTGGGCAAGCTCAGCGGCCGCAACGCCTTCAAGCAGCGCCTGCAGGACCTGGGTGTGACGATGGAAAGCGAAACCGAGGTCAACGCCGCGTTCTCGCGCTTCAAGGAGCTGGCCGATCGCAAGTCCGAAATTTTCGACGAAGACATCCTGGCGCTGGTCAGCGCGGAAGAGTTGTCAAACGTTGGTGAACAGTTCGCTTTTGTCTCTCTCTCCCAGCACAGCGAAACCGGTGAACGGCCCCAGGCCAGGATCGTGTTCACGATCCAGGGCAAGGAAGTCACCAGCGAATCCGACGGCAACGGGCCGGTCGATGCGTCCCTCAAGGCCATCGAGGCCCACGTCAAGAGCGGCGCGGAGATGGTTCTTTACTCTGTAAATGCCATCAGCGGCTCGACGGAAAGCCAGGGAGAAGTTACAGTCCGGTTACAAAACGCAGGGCGGGTGGTCAACGGTGTGGGCGCAGACCCAGACATCGTGGTCGCTTCGGCAAAGGCTTATTTGAGTGCGCTCAACAAGTTACAGAGCCAAGCTGAGAGAGTGGCGGCACAAGGTTAGGTTTTGAGGCGTTCCTTGGTATTCGAATGAAGAAGGGGATGCAAGTAACTGATATTGCGTGCCTTTTTTGATTTGGATACACTGCGGTCCTCGTTTGTTGCCGCTGGAGATTTATTGATGCCTGAAACCCGTCTACGTCGAGTTTCCATCCAGCGGTTCCTACCCGCCTTCAAGTTCCTCGCCGTGGCGCTGTGCGCCTCGGCGTTTTTGCTGCCTGGCGCCCAGGCCGCGAAGAAGGAAAAACCCGCTGCCGCCAAGTCTGCCGTCGCCAAGAAGGCGAAGGCACCCGTCGAAGCCAAGCGCAATGCGTCGGCTTCCAAGGTGGCGCGCGGCGGTCGCACCGAGCAGGCCGACAAGGTCGTGCGCGGCGGCCGCAACGTCGTGGCCACCATCCGCAAGAAGAACGGCAAGACCGTCGTCGCCGTGCAGCGCCGTTCGGTGGTGCGCGTCGAGACGCCGGCCCGCCAGTCCTTCGGCCAGATGGCCGGTTTGCACGGCACCGAAGACGTGCTCGACCTGAAGTCGAGCGTTGCCCTGGTGATCGACCAGGACACCCACGAAGTGCTGTTCAGCAAGAACGACCACGCCGTGCTGCCCATCGCTTCGCTCACCAAGCTCATGACCGGCCTGCTGATCAGCGAAGCCCGTCTGCCGAACGACGAACTCATCACCATCACGCAAGACGACGTCGACACCGAAAAGGGCAGCCGTTCGCGCCTGACCGTCGGCACCACACTGTCGCGCGGCGAGCTGCTGCACCTGGCGCTGATGTCGAGTGAGAACCGCGCCGCGCACGCACTGGGCCGTACCTACCCGGGCGGCCTCACGACCTTCGTGAGCATCATGAATGCCAAGGCTCGCATGCTCGGCATGAAGGACACGCGCTACGTGGAGCCCACGGGCCTGTCGAGCCGCAACCAGTCGAGCGCGCAAGACCTGGCGCTGCTGGTCAACGCAGCCTATTCCGACGCCACGGTGCGTTCGCTGTCCACGTCGCCTGAATACCAGGTCGAAGTCGGCAACCGCGTGCTGCAGTTCAACACCACCAACCGCCTGGTGCGCAGCCCCGAGTGGGACATCGGCCTGCAGAAGACCGGCTACATCTCCGAAGCCGGCCAGTGCCTCGTGATGCAAGCCAAGGTGGCCGGGCGCAAGCTGATCATGGTGTTCCTGGATTCGGCCGGCAAGTTCAGCCGCATCGCCGACGCCGAGCGGGTTCGCCGCTGGGTTGAGGCCACGCACGCCGTATCGGGTCCGCGCGGCTTCCAGGTCGCTGGCTGAGATGGATCGAGCGGGGAGGCCGTTCAGCGGCCTGCCTGCTGCCCTTGTGAAGGGCCCACCGGCTGACTCGCCGGGGAGAGAGAAGAAAGAGTCGAAAGAAAACGGGCGCTCAGGCGCCCGTTGTCACGTTCGCGCCCGACGCAGGCGTTGCAGCCATGCCGTCCTTGAAGCCCAGCGCGCCCGAGATCTCGTTGGCGGTTGCCTGCAGCTTGGGCAGCCAGCCTTCGTCGAGGCGATCGGCCGGGGCCGAGATCGACAGGCCCGCCACCAGCTTGCCCTGGTCGTCGTAGATGCCGGCGGCCATGCAGCGCACGCCCAGTTCCAGTTCTTCGTTGTCGCGCGCGATGCCGTACTGGCGCGCCTTCGACAGTTCGCGCTCGAGCGCGGGCAGCTGGGTGATGCTGTTCCGGGTGTGGCCGGCCAAGCCGGTGCGCGTGGCGTAACTGCGCACGCGCTGTGGGTCGTCGGCGGCCAGGAACAGCTTGCCGGTCGAGGTCAGGTGCAGGGCGGCACGGCCGCCGATGGCGCGCACCACCTGCATGCCCGAGCGTTCGCTGTAGGCGCGCTCGATGTACACGATCTCGTCGCCCTGGCGCATGCTGAGGTTGACCGGCTGCTGCGTGAGCTTGTGCAGCTCGCGCATCGGACCCAGGGCCGCGTCGCGCACGTTCAGGCGGCCCTTGACCAGGTTGCCCAGCTCCAGTAGGCGCATGCCGAGGCGGTAGCTGCCGGCTTCCGGCCGATCGACGAAGCGACCGACCGCGAGGTCATTGAGGATGCGGTGCGTGGTCGAGGGGTGAAGCCCCGTCTTTTCGCTGATTTCCTTCAGCGAAATGGCCTCTTCGCGCGAGGCCAGAACATCGATCAGCGAGAACATGCGCTCGATGACCTGGATGACCGGAGTGGCGGGAACGTCGGATAGGTTTTTTCTCATGGCGCTGGGCGGTGATGACCGGACGCCAATTTTACCTTGTGAAATTGCTCGGTGCCTGCCAGTGGCCGTCCACCAACACTTCGTGCGGGGAAAAGCGCGCCTTGTAGTTCATCTTGGCGCTGTGCTCGATCCAGTAGCCCAAATAGACGTGTGGCAGCCCCAGCTTGCGGGCCTGCTCGATCTGCCACAGCACGCTGTAGGTGCCGTAGCCGGCGCCGTCCTCGGGCTCGTAGAAGGTGTAGACGGCCGAGATGCCGTCGCTGAGCACGTCGAGGATCGACACCATCTTCAGCGCACCTGGGCTGCCGTCGGGCAGGGTTTCGCGGAACTCGACCAGCCGCGAGTTGACGCGGCTTTGCAGCAAAAACTGGGTGTACTGGTCGATGCTGTCGTGGTCCATGCCGCCGCCCGAGTGGCGGCCGGTCTGGTAGCGCAGGTAGAGCTGGTAGTGCTCGGGCACGAAGCACAGCTTGAGCACGCGCGCCTGCAGGTCGGCGTGTTGCTTGGCTGTGCGCCGCTGGCTGCGGTTCGGCTGGAAGCTGTGTGCCAGCACGCGCAGCGGGATGCAGGCGCGGCAGCCGTCGCAGTACGGCCGGTAGGTGAACATGCCGCTGCGCCGGAAGCCGCTGAGCACCAGGTCGGAATACGCGTCGTTGTGGATCAGATGGCTGGGCGTGGCCACCTGCGAGCGGGCCTGGCGATCCGGCAGGTAGCTACAGGGATAGGGCGCCGTCGCGTAGAACTGCAGCGTGTGAAGCGGAAGATCCTTGAGGTGCGTCACGTCACGTCACGTCGAAAGAGAAGGTCGCTCGGAAAGGAGTTCGGACCAGTATACGGGGTCGAATTGCCACTGTGGCCCGTCCTGTTTTCGGGCCTTGGCCACATGCGCGACAAAGCGCGCGCGCGGCATTTCGCGGGCGCCGAGGCTGGCCAGGTGCGCGGTGTTCTGCTGGCAGTCGATCATTTCGACACCGGCGCGCCGGCACAACGCGACCAAGCCGGCCAGCGCGATCTTCGAGGCGTCCGGCCGGCGCGTGAACATCGACTCGCCGAACACCGCCTGGCCCAGCGCCACGCAGTAGAGCCCGCCCGCCAACTCGCCGTCGATCCAGGTTTCGACGCTGTGTGCGTGCCCGGCGCGGTGCAAATCCGTATAGGCCTGCACCATGTCCGGCACGATCCACGTGCCCGACTGGCCGGCGCGCGCCGACTGCGAACACGCCTGGATCACCGTTCCAAAATCGTGATCGACGCGCAACTCGCAACCGGGCGTCATGGCGAATCGGCTCAGGGTCTTGCGCAGCGAGCGATGCAGCCGGAAGTCTTTCACGCGCAGCACCATGCGCGGGTCGGGGCTCCACCACAGGATGGGCTGGTCGTCGCTGAACCACGGGAAAACGCAGCGGCCGTAGGCCTGCATCAAAGTATCGACATCGAGCGATCCGCCGGCCGCCAGCAGGCCGGGCACGGGGTCTCTTTCGTCCCATGCCGACGCGGGGTCGGGCAGTGTGTCTCCGGGTTCGAGCCAAGGCAGTTGTCGCATGGTTGCAGGTATACACGGCTTCTCGCAACGCCCGCCACTTGAGGGAAAATCCCGCTCACACGGGAACAGTCCACAAGGCTGCGGCCCGGGTGCCACCGCCGATGGCACAAGAGACAACCCACAAGACCCGTCGAAAAACCTATAGTGCTCAGCTTGCTTTCGCAGTACCACAGCGGATCCGGCAGGCATGAGCAGGGCGCCGGGGATCAGCACAAGAGGACCACGTTGACCACTGAACCCAACCCCACGCGCTTCGGCAGCGGCCAGGCGGTGCGCCGCCTCGAGGATGAAAGCCTGCTCGCAGGCGCCGGCCGTTACACCGACGACGTCACGCTCTCCGAGCAGGCGCATCTCGTTTTTCTGCGTTCCCCGTATCCGCATGCGCGCATCGTGTCCATCGACACGTCCGCGGCCGTCGGCATGCCCGGCGTGCTGCGTGTGATCACCGGGGCCGACCTGGCCGAGGCCGGCGTCAAGCCGATGCCCGGCGCCGCGGGCTTCAAGCGCGCGGACGGCAGCGACAGCGCCAGCCCGCCGCGCCGCGCCATGACACACGAGCGCGCGCGCTTCGTCGGCGAACCGGTAGCGTGCGTCATCGCCGACACCGTGCAGCAGGCGCGCGATGCGGCCGAGGCTGTCATGGTCGACTACGAAGAACTGCCGATGGTGGTCGACCTCCCAGGCGCCACCGCCGACGGCGCGCCGCTCCTGTGCGACGAGGCCACCGGCAACATCGCCGCCGAGATGCGCCATGGCAGCAGCGAAGCCGCCACCGCCGCATTCGAGCGCGCCGCCCATGTGATTGCGCTGGACGTGAACAACCAGCGCGTCGTTGCGCTCACCATCGAACCGCGCGCCGTGCTCGCCACGCACGACAGCAAGACCGACCGCCTCACCATCCGCATGAGCACCCAGATGCCGTCCGGCGTGCGTGATTCGGTCTGCGCGGCCATCGGCCTCGCGAAGGAAAAAGTGCGCGTGGTCGTGGGCGATGTCGGCGGCGGTTTCGGCATGAAGACCGGTGCCTACCCTGAAGACATCGCCGTCGCCTACGCCGCACTGCAGGTAGGCCGGCCCGTGAAGTGGGTGGCCGACCGCAGCGAAGAGTTCCTCTCCAGCGCGCACGGCCGCGACATCGAGGCGCGCGCTGAAATGGCGCTCGACGCCGACGGCAAGATCCTCGCCCTGCGCATCAAGACGCTCGCCAACGTGGGCGCCTATGCCACCGGCACTGGCGTCGCAATCCAACTGCTGATCGGCCCCTGGGTGCAGACCAGCGTCTACGACATTCAGACCATCGACTTCCATTTCAAGGCGGTGCTCACCAACACCGCGCCCACCGGCGCCTACCGCGGCGCGGGCCGGCCCGAGGCCATCTTCACCATCGAACGCCTGATGGACGAGGCCGCGCGCCAGACCGGCATCGACCGCATCGCGCTGCGTCGGCGCAACTTCATCCGCCCCGAGCAGATGCCCTACAAGAACCCGATGGCGCAGACCTACGACACCGGCCAGTTCGAATCGGTGATGGACCAGGCGCTGCAGCTGGCCGATTGGCAGGGCTTCGAGGCCCGCGCGGCCGAGTCGGCGGCGCGCGGCAAGCAGCGCGGCCTGGGCATCGCCACGTTCCTCGAATGGACCGGTGGCAACGTGTTCGAAGAACGCGTGACCGTGTCCGTGCAGGCCGACGGCGTGATCGAGGTGTTCTCGGCCGTCAACGCCATGGGGCAGGGCATTGCGACCTCGCTCGCGCAGCTGGCCGTCGATGCCTTCGGCGTGCCCATCGAAAAAGTGCGTGTGGTGCTCGGCGACACCGACCGCGGCGACGGCTTCGGCAGCGCTGGCTCGCGCTCGCTCTTCACCGGCGGCTCGGCCGTGCGCATCGGTGCCGAGCGCACCATCGACAAGGCGCGCGAACTTGCAGCGCAGGAGTTCGAGGCCTCCATCGACGACATCGTCTACAGCCGCGGCACCTTCATCGTGGCCGGCACCGACCTCGAACTCGATCTGTTCACCCTGGCCGCCAAGCAGCCGGGGCGCGAGATCTTTGTCGACTCCACCAGCACCGTGGCTGGCCCGAGCTGGCCCAACGGCTGCCACATCTGCGAGATCGAACTCGACCCGCCCACGGGCGAGATCAGCGTCGTGGCCTACAGCTCTGTCAACGACGTGGGCCGCGTGGTCAACCCGATGATCGTGCGCGGCCAGCTCGAAGGCGGTGCCGTGCAGGGCATCGGGCAGGCGCTGTACGAGCAGGTGGTCTACGACACCGAAACCGGCCAGCCCGTGACCGGCAGCCTCATGGACTACGTCGCGCCGCGCGCCGACATCGTCGACACCATGTTCCAGATGGAAATGGACGAATCGACGCCCTGCAAGAACAACCCGCTGGGCGTGAAGGGCGTCGGCGAGTTGGGCACCATCGGCGCCACGCCGGCCATCGTCAACGCGGTGGCCGATGCCTTCGCACGCAACGGCCTCGGGGCCCGCGCACCTCGCCTGCACATGCCGCTGAGCCCGTCGCGGGTCTGGCAGGCCATGCAGACGATCGACTGAGCGCCACCGGCCGGTGATCGAAGAGCGACGAAAGTCATCATGCGTGTCACCACCGAACTGCAGACTGACGCGATCCGCGTTTCGACCTACCGCTGCGATGCGGGTGTCGGCGCGGCGCCGTTCACCGAGATGCACGAGACGCACTCGGTCTCGTACGTGCGCAAGGGCAGCTTCGGCTGCCGCGCGCTCGGCCGCGACTACGAACTGGTGGCCGGCTCCGTGCTGGTCGGCGCGCCGGGCGACGACTACGTCTGCACCCACGAGCACTTCGCCTGCGGCGACGAGTGCCTGTCGTTCCACTTCTCGCCGGGCTTCGTCGACCTGATCGGCGGCGACCAACGCAGCTGGCGCGCCTCGGGGTTGCCGCCGCTGCCCGAACTCATGGTGCTCGGCGAGCTCGCGCAGGTCGCGGTCGAAGGCGGCAGCGACGTGGGCTTGGACGAACTGGGCATGGGCTTCGCCAGCCGTTTCCTTGACGTGGTGAAAGGGCGCGGCAAGCCCAAAGCGCCGCCGTCGGCCACGCCGCGCGACCGTCGCCGTGCGGTCGAGGCTGCAACATGGATCGAAGCCCACGCCGCAGGCGAGATCGGCCTGGAAGACGCGGCCGCGCAAGCGGGGCTGAGCGCCTTCCACTTCCTGCGGCTGTTCTCCCAGGTGCTCGGCGTCACGCCGCACCAGTACCTCGTGCGCTCCCGACTGCGCCGCGCGGCGCGCCTGCTGGCGGACAGCGACCTTCCCGTGACCGAGGTCGCCTGCGAGGCCGGTTTTGCCGACCTGAGCAACTTCGTGCGCACCTTCCACCGTGCGGCCGGCGTGTCGCCGCGCGGCTTTCGGCTGGCTGCCAAGGGCGACCGCAAGATTTTCCAAGACCGCCTGGCCGCGCTGCTTCACGATGACCGCTTGATCCACCCTTCAAGCAGAAAGTCATCGCCATGTACGACCACATCGGACTGAAAGTCAAAGACCTCGCCGCGAGCCGGCGCTTCTACGAAGCCGCGCTCGCGCCGCTCGGCCACGTGCTGGGCTCCCACGACGACGACAGCTACGCCGGCATTGGCCCCACCGGTGAACCGGCGCTGTGGCTCTATGCCGCGAAAGATGCCAAGGGCCCGGGCACGCACATCGCGTTCCGCGCGCCCGACCACGCGGCCGTCGCCGCGTTCCACAAGGCCGGCTTGAAAGCCGGCGGCACCGACAACGGCGGCGCAGGGCCGCGCGCCGACTACAGCCCGACCTACTACGCGGCCTTCCTCATCGACCCCGACGGCAACAACGTCGAGGCCGTCTGTCCCTGACACGAAAGGCACCGACCCATGGCCACCGTCTACAAGGAATTCATCGTCGAGGTTGATGTGACGCAGGTGTGGGACGCGTTGCGCGACTTCGGCGCCGTCCACACGCGCCTCGCGCCGGGCTTTCTCACCGGCTGCGAACTCGACGGGCAGGGCGCCCGCATCGTTCACTTTGCCAACGGCCTCGTGGCGCGCGAGCTGCTCGTGGCCCTCGACGACGAGCATCACCGCCTAGCCTACACCGTGACCGACGGCAAGGCCACGCACCACCACGCCTCGGCGCAGGTATTCGCGGATGGCGAAGGCCGCTCGCGCTTCGTCTGGATTACCGACGTGCTGCCCGACGGGCTCGCGGCATACATCGAACCGATGATGGCGCACGGCGGCGCTGCGATGAAGCAGACACTGGAGCGCACTCAGAAGTCTTCGAGCGGCAGCCCCACGTAGTTTTCCGCCAGCGCGGTGGACGCCGCGCGCGAATGCACGAGGTAGTCGAGCTCGGCTTCCTGGATCTTCTGGCCGAAGGCGCCGGTCTCGGGAAAGCGGTGCATCAGCGAGGTGAACCACCACGAGAAGCGCTCGGCCTTCCAGACGCGGCGCAGGCACAGGTCGGAGTAACGGTCCAGCGCCGAGGCCGACTTCTCGCTGTAGAAAATCTCCAGGGCGCGCGAGAGGTACCCCACGTCGGCCGTCGCGAGGTTGAGTCCCTTGGCGCCGGTCGGCGGCACGATGTGCGCGGCGTCCCCCGCCAGGAACAGCGAACCGAAGCGCATCGGCTCGGCCACGAAGCTGCGCAGCGGCGCAATGCTCTTTTCGAGCGACGGGCCGGTCACCAGCCGCTCGCGCGCTTCGGGGTCGAGGCGCGCGCGCAGCTCGTTCCAGAAGGCCTCGTCGCTCCAGTTCTCCACCTTCTCTTCGGTCGGCACCTGCACGTAGTAGCGCGAGCGAGTGGCGCTGCGCATGCTGCACAGCGCAAAGCCGCGTTCGGTGTTCGCGTAGATGAGTTCGTGCGACACCGGCGGCACGTCGGCCAGCACGCCGAGCCAGCCGAAGGGGTAGACCTTCTCGTAGGTCTGGATCGCGTCGGGCGGCACGCTGGCGCGGCTCACGCCGTGGTAGCCGTCGCAGCCGGCGATGAAGTCGCACTCGATCTCGTGCGTCTGGCCGTCC
>NZ_CALRZC010000166.1:0-18758 GCF_943372545.1 Variovorax sp. YR752
CGTGGTGGCCTGCATGCACAAGCTGCTGGCCATCGCCTACGGTGTTCTGAGGTCCCGAAAACCCTTTGATGCGAACTACCTCAAGGCAACCAGCCCTTGACGAGCACAACGGTGTCTTGATTTCGCTGCGGGAAGCACCCAGTGCCCTGGGCACGGGGCACGCTGCGGGCTCATGACCTCACTGTGAATGGCGATCACGCTACCCGTGTGAACGCCCCGCAGGCCTCCTAAGGGAAACCCCGTCCTGCCTGCCCCCTGTGCCGTCGGGATACTCCGGATTCGCATCCCGGACATCCGAAGCGGGTCCCTACGCAGGCACAAGAAGGCACACATGGCAGGAAAGAACTCGCTCCATCCGATCCCCCATCCGGCGAAGAAACCCTTCGTCGGCAATCTGCTGTCCATCGGCTCCGACTCGCCGGTGCTCGACATGTGGAAGATCGCGCAAGACCTCGGCGGCATCTACTGGCTCGACATGCCGGGCATGCCGGTGATCGTGGTGTCGTCGCCCGCGCTGGTCGACGAGCTCTGCGAAGAGCCGCGCTTTGACAAGAGCACGCGCGGTGCGCTGCGCCGGCTGCGGGCGGCGTCGCACGGGCTCTTCACTTCGGACACGCACGAGGAGACCTGGTCGAAGCCGCACAACATCCTGCTGGCCAACTTCAGCCAGCGTGCGATGCAGGCCTACCACCCGATGATGCTGGACATCGCGGGGCAGCTGGTCACCAAGTGGGAGCGCCTCAATTTCGATGAAGAGGTGGACGTGGTGCGCGACATGACCGCGCTCACGCTCGACACCATCGGCCTGTGCGGCTTCGGCTACCGCTTCAACTCGTTCTATCGCGAGGGCTTTCATCCTTTCGTCGATGCGATGGTGCGCACGCTCGAGACGGTGCAGAACCGGCGCGGCCTGCCGCTCGAGGAGCTGATGCTCAAGAAGGAGCTGGCGCAGCAGCGCAAGGACATCCGCTACATGCACAAGATGGTGGAGGACATCATCGAGGAGCGGCGCGCGAGCGGCGCCGACATCGCCACCAAGCCCGACCTGCTGAGCTACATGATCGCGGGCGTGGACAAGAAGAGCGGCGAGAAGCTCACCGACAAGATGATCCGCGACGAGTGCATCGAATTCCTCATCGCAGGCCACGAGACCACCAGCGGCCTGCTGTCGTTCGCCATCTACTTCCTGCTGAACAACCCCGAGGCGATGGCCAAGGCGCAGGCCGAGGTCGACAGCGTGTTCGGCGGCGACACCACGCAAAAGCCCACCTACGCGCAGGTCAACCGGCTGCAGTACGTGATGCAGGTGCTGAAAGAGTCGCTGCGCCTGTACCCGACCGCGCCCGCGATCTCGATGCGCGCCAAGGAAGACACGACGATCGGCGGCCAGTACACGATCAAGAAGAACAACATGGTCATCATGCATGCGCTGGCGCTGCACCGTGACAAGGGCATCTGGGGCGAGAACGCCGACCAGTTCAACCCCGACCACTTCAGCCGCGAGGCCGAGCGCGAGCGGCCCGTGAACGCCTTCAAGCCTTTCGGCAACGGGCAGCGCGCCTGCATCGGGCGACAGTTCGCATTGCAGGAGGCGGTGCTCACGCTGGGCATGATCCTGCAGCGCTTCAACCTGGTCGATCACACGGGCTACAAGCTCAAGATCAAGGAAGCGCTGACGATCAAGCCCGAGAACTTCAAGATCAAGGCGCTGCTGCGCGACCCGGCCTCACGCCCGCGCGGCAATGGCGAGACGACCGCCGCGCCCGATGCGCCGGTCAAGCCGGCTGCGCGCAAGCCGCAGGCAGCGCGCCACGGCACCTCGCTGCTGGTGCTGCAAGGCTCCAACCTCGGCACCGCCGAAGACCTGGCGCGCCAGCTGGCCGAGGCCGGCGAGCTGCGCGGCTTCTCGACCCAGCTCGCGTCGCTCGACGACTACGCCGAGCGGCTGCCGGCCAGCGGCGCGGTGGCCATCGTCTGCGCCTCGTACAACGGCGTCGCGCCCGACAACGCGGCCGAGTTTCATCGCTGGCTCGACAAGGCCGACGATGCACTCAACGGCGTGCGCTTCAGCGTGTTCGGCTGCGGCAACACCGACTGGGCCGCCACCTACCAGGCCGTGCCGCGCCGCATCGACGAACGGCTTGAAGCCTTGGGCGCCGACCGCGTGCACGCACGCGGTGAGGGCGACGCGCGCGAGGACATGGACGGCGCCTTCCAGGACTGGAGCGACGCGCTGTGGCCCGCGCTGGTGAAGGCCTTCGACATCAAGAACGGCGCCGACACGCCGGCCGAGGCCGAGCCGCTGTACACGCTCGAAGAGTTGCCGCCGCCGCAGAAGAACGCGCTGGTCGATGCGCTGGGCGCCGTGGCGCTGCGCGTGATCGAGAACCGCGAACTGCAAAGCGCCAGTGCCAACGGTGAGGCCGGACGCTCCACGCGCCACGTCGAGCTGACGCTGCCCGAGGGCGTGAACTACGTGCCCGGCGACCACCTGAGCGTGGTGCCGCGCAACAGCCCGGCGCAGGTCGAACGCGCGATGGCGCGTTTCGGTTTCGACCGCTCGGCGCACGTGCGGCTGCAGGCCGTGCCGGGGCGCAAGGCGGCGCTGCCGGTCGATCAGGTCATTGCGGTCGATCGCCTGCTCGGCGACTACGTCGAGCTGCAGGACGTGGCCACGCGCAAGCAGATCGCCACGCTGGCGGCGTACACCGAGTGCCCGTTCACCAAGCCGAAGCTTGTTGCGCTGTCGGGCAGCGACGAGGCCTCGCAGACTGCCTACAAGGCCGAGGTGCTGCACAAGCGCAAGTCGCTGCTGGAGCTGCTCGAAGAGCACCGCGCCTGCCAGGTGCCGTTCGCGGTGTTCCTGGAAATGCTGTCGCCGCTGTCACCGCGCTACTACTCGATTTCCTCGTCGCCGACGATGACGCCGGGGCGCTGCAGCGTGACGGTGGGCGTGGTGAGCGCGCCCGCGATGTCGGGCAACGGCACCTTCGAGGGCGTGTGCTCCAACTTCCTGGCGCGCGCCGAAGCTGGCGACACGGTGCACGGCGTGATTCGCGAGACCACGGCCGAAGGCTTCCGGCTGCCGGACGATGCGATGCGCCCGCTCATCATGGTCGGGCCTGGCACCGGCCTGGCGCCGTTCCGCGGCTTCCTGCAGGCGCGCGCGGCGCAGGTCGAACGCGGCGAGGCGCTGGGCGAGGCGATGCTGTTCTTCGGCTGCCGCCACCCCGAGCAGGACTTCATCTATGCCGAGGAGCTGCAGGCGTGGTCGCACCGCGGCCTGATGAAGCTGCACACGGCCTTCTCGCGCGCCGGCGACCGCAAGGTCTACGTGCAGGACCTGATCCGCGAACAGGGCGCGGCGGTGTGGAAGCTGCTCGAAGCGGGCGCCGTGGTGTACGTGTGCGGCGATGGCTCGCGCATGGAGCCCGACGTGCGTCGCACGCTCAGCGACCTTGCGCGCGAGCACGGGCAGGACAGCGCGGCGTGGATGGACCGGATGATTGCCGAGCAGCGCTATGTGCTCGACGTGTGGGCCGGGGCCTGAAGAACCCAGTCTGGAGCCCCAAAGAAGAAGACCGGCAATCGCCGGTCTTTTTTATTGGGGAGTGCGCGCCTCAGGTCAGGCGTCGCGGTCCGGGTCCGGATACACCAGCGGGCCGAGCATGCCGCGGTTGAACGGCTTCCATGCGCCCTCGGGCTGTGCCAGCCGGTCGGCCACCGCATAGAGCACGGCCGGGTGCGCACCGAGCCCCAGGTGGCTCGCGACCACCTCGATGTTCTCGGACTGCGGACCGGTCTTCTCGAGGCTGCAGCGCCACGCGACGACGCCGTCGGTGCGGCTGAAAATCGAGGTCGTGGGCACGGGCGGCGTGGGTTCGACGAACTTCATGCGGCGCGGGTCGTGCGAGCTCTGGCCGCTCACGCCTTCGTACACGCGCCAGGCATTGGTGGCGCGCGGGCTGCCCGAGAACGGACTGCCGAGCGTGATCACGTTGCGGATGAGGTCCTTCTGCGCCGAGGCCAACAGCCGCGCGTAGACGCCGCCCAGGCTCCAGCCGATGACGCTGACCTTCTGGCCGCTCTTGTCGGCCAGGGTCTTGAGCAGATCGACCATGCCGTCTTCGACGCCGGCGCGCGGGCCCAGGTTGCGGCCCTGGCCCCAGCCGTGCGCGTCGTAGCCGCGGCTGCACAGGTAGCGGCGCAGCAGCAGCGTGGACACGTCGCTGGCCACCAGGCCCGGCAGCACAAGCACGGGATGACCGTCGCCGCGTGGCGCGAGCTGCAGCAAGGGCCACATGGCGAGGCCGGCGCCGGTTTCCCAGAGGGCGCGCGCTTCGGCCAGCAAGAGCAGGCGCGACGGCGGTGCGATGGGTTCGTGGGTGGCGGTGGACATGGTGGCGGCTTCCTTTCTGTTCTTTCTTCTGTAGGACGAAGATGGGGGTGCGAAGTTGCATCCCCCGTCGGACGACGACTTCATTTATCCGAGGTATTTGCCCCTCAGGTAATCAAGATAAGCCCTCGATTCGCTGGAAACATACGGAGAAACCAGCGTGAGTGTGTAGAAAGCCGCCAAACCCGGGTCGGCCTGCGCCAGGGCGTCGCGTCCCGGCACCAGCCGCTCGAACGAGAGCCAGCAGGTGGTGGTGAAGACCATCTGCAGCGCGAGGATGCGCGCCTGCTCGGCGCTGGTCTCGATCACGCCCGACGCCACCAGCCCTTCGCACAGCGTCTGGGCGGCCAGCAGGTTCTGCGCGGTCATGGCCTGGGCGCGCTGTCCCAGGGCCGGGTACTCGCTGGCCAGGAAGGCCATGTCGCGGTAGATGAAGCGGTATTCGTCGATGGCCTCGAAGCGCAGGTGCAGCGCGAGCCACAGGTCGTCGATGGCGGCAATGGACGCCGACGAGCCGTTGAGCACCTCGAGCCGCTGCTCGAAGCGCCGGAACAGCCATTCGACGATCAGCTGCTTGGCCTTGAAGTGGTAGTGCAGGTTGCCCGGGCTCATGCCGAGCTCGGCCGCGATCTTGTGCGTGGACACGGCCGGAAGGCCTTGTGCGTTGAACAGCGCAAGGCTGGTCTGCAGGATGCGATCGCGCGTGGTGTTGGAGCTGGCCACAAGCGGCGTGGTGCGTGCGTTGTGTGCCGCTCAGCGCTTGCCGCCGGAGCTGCCTGAACTGGACGGTTTTTCGAGTTTCGCGAGGCGTTCGCGCAACTGCGCCACCTCGTCGCGCAGGGCCTGCACCTCGTCGGCGCTGGGCATGCCCAGGCGTTGCAGGGCGGTGGCAACACGCTGGTCGAACACGTCCTCGAACTTGCGGATGCCGAAAGTGTCCAGGCTGGGGAAGCCGCGCGTCAGCGCCGCCTTGGCACCGGCCGCGTCGGCCTTGCCTTGCCCGATGCCGAGCAGGCCTTCGATCACGTTGGCCTGGCGCTTGGCGACATCGCTGCGCACGTTGTCCAGCGCCTTGAGGCCGGCGCGCAGCAGCGCTTCGGCCTTGTTGGTGCCGGCAGCAGCGGTGTCTGCAGGCGGTGTTTTCGCAGCCGGCGCCGCCTTGCGGGGCGCGGCTTTCTTCTTGGCCGCCGGAGCCTTCTTGGCAGGCGCCGCCCTCTTCTTCAACTTTGCAGTGTCATCGGGACGGGTCGCCATGCGGTGGTGCTCCAGGGGCGGTAGAAATGAAAAAGGGCGCGGTCAGCGCCCCGGGATCAGGCCGCCTTGCGGGCAGCGCGGCGAACCGGCTTCTTGGCCGCAGCGACCTTGGCCTTCACGGTGCGCACGGGGGCGGCGGCTTCTTCGGTGCCGCTCACACGGGCTTCGATCTGCTTGGTGCCGGCGACGATGCGGTCAGCGATTTGCACCGACACGGTGGCGAAGGGCTGGTTCACGGTCGACAGGGCGTTGAGCACGGTGGTAGCGGCGGGCGATTCGATCTGGGCGACGCGGTTGGCGACGGTTTCGATGCCGCTGGTGGTGCCGGCAGCGACGCGGTCCATCGCGTTCACGATGCGGCTGGTGTCGATGTCCAGGCGGTTCGACAGGAAACCATGCACCTTCTCTTGCGCGCCGATCAGGTTGGCCTTGATCTGCTCGCTCACCAGCGGAATCTGGCGATTGCCCAGGAACTCGCTGTAACGCGAAGCGGCACCGCCCAGCAGGCGCTGCACGCCGGTGCGGTAGGCACCGACCAGGGTCTTGCCGGCGTCGTTGTACTGGCCGACGACGTGGATGGCGGCGGAAGCGATGTTGGTTTGCGTGGACATGTGAGATTTCCTTGAAGTTGATGGGCTCGCGGGGAATCGCGATGGGCCAATCATCTTCCGCAAGGCCTAGGCCTGGAAAACTAGAACGGTCGGAAAACTAGTCCAACTGCCCCAATTTTTTGCCCAGGCCGGGCCCACCTGTCGATCATGCCGCAGCGGCGCGGGGCGATGCGGCGGCCTTGCGGGCCGCAGGCCGGGGCGCCGCCTTCTTCGCTGCAGCCTTCTTGGCAGGGGCTTTCTTGGCTGCCGCCTTCACCGGTGCAGCCTTGGCGGGCGCCTTCTTCTTGGCCGCGACCGCCTTCACCGGCGCCTTCTTGCGCGCGGCGGGCTTGCGGGCGGGTGCTGCGGCCTTGGCTTCTTCTTTCTCTTCCGGCGCAGGCGCGGCCATGGGCTTGGGCGCCGTCGCCGCACCAGCAGCGGACGGGTGCTTCTCGGTGAGCGCCATGAGCAGCTTGTGCTCAGCCAGCAGGTAGTCGCCGATCTCTGTGATGTCGGGCACGGCGCGGCGGCAGGCGATGAGGCCGTAGTCCATGCGGCCGTTGTAGCTCTGCACCGTGACGTTGAGCGCCGTGCCGTGGCTGGCGATCGACACGGGGTAGTAGCAGGTGACCAGCGCGCCCGCGAAGTACATCGGGAACGGCGCGCCCGCCACGTTCGAGACGGCCACGTTGGCCGCCGGCGGCAGCAGGTTGACGATGCCCGAGCGTCCCACCATCGACGCAATGCCCGACATCAGCCAGGGCGCGGCAAAGGTCGGGAAGTCGTCCAGGATCACGGCCTTGAAGCGGTTCATCGTCGACTTGGAGCTGTTCGACGAGGTGTTGATCGCCTTCAGCCGCTGCACCGGGTCGGTGATGTCGGTGGCCAGGCTCACGAGGATCATGCTGGCCTGGTTGTTGGCCGTCTGGTCGCCGGCCTCGCGCAGGCTCACCGGCACGCCGGCCACCAGCGGCTTGGCCGGCAGCTCGTTGTTGTCGGCCAGGTAGTGGCGCAGCGCGCCGGCCACGGTGCCCAGCACCACGTCGTTGAGCGTCACGCCGAAGTGCTTGGCGATGTACTTGGTCTCGGCCAGCGAGATGGTGCGGCCCGCGAAAGTGCGCTGGTTGGTGATCGACACGTTGAGCGAGGTGCGCGGCGCGAAGAGGTTGAACTTCTTCGGCGCGGCGGCCGCGGCCTTGTCGGCCGCCTTCTCGTCGGGCTTGGCCAGGCCACCGATGGCGCGTGCGATGGCCGGCGCCATCTTGAAGAGCTTCACGTACTGCTGCGCCGTGTTGCGCAGCGCGGCGGTGGCGAGTTCGGCCATGCCCAACTGGTAGCCGCTGCTGCGCGGACGCGAACGCGGCGGCTTCACCACGCGGCCCGTGGCCTCCAGGTCGAAGATGGCCTTGCCCACTTCCACGCCGGCCTGCCCGTCGATCCCCGCATGGTGCACCTTGGTGTACAGCGCCACCTGGCCGCTCTGCAGGCCGTCGATGATGAAGAACTCCCACATCGGGCGGCTGCGGTCGATGAGCGTGGAGTGCAGCCGCGCCACGTACTGCTGGAGCTGGCGGTTGGTGCCGGGCTTGGGCAGCGTGATGTGGCGCACGTGGTAGTCGATGTCGATGTCGTCGTCGTCCACCCACACGGGGTTGGACATGTCGAAGGGCATCAGCGCGAGCTTGCGCGTGAACACGTCGGCCAGGTGGATGCGGCTGGCCATGAAAGCCTTGGCGTCTTCGTAGAAGTCGCCCTTGTAGCCCTTGGGCAGATCCAGCACGTTGAGCGAGCCCACGTGCATCGGCATCTCGGGGGTTTCCAGGTGCAGGAAGGTGGCATCAAGACCGCTCAGGTGTTTCATGTGTGGTTCTCCTCGTTGGGGCAAGCGCCGTTCGGCAGGATACCGTGGGCATGGCGTTCGTGGGCCTTCGCTTCTTCAGTGTTTCCACCGGGGGAAGGCACGCGCGAGACAGGGGTTTGTCCCAAGCTTTGCGGGGACGCGCGTCCACTTGTAATGAAAAAATCGACGTGCTTCGCAGGCCGCAACACCTGCTCACAGGCGGGTGCGGTCACGGGGGCTTCGTACACTGTGCCGCATGACCTCTGCGCACGACAACGACGACAACCTCTGGCTCGAAGACATCGACGGCGAAGCCGCTCTGGACTGGGCTCGCCAGCAGAATGCACGCACCGTTCACACCCATGCGCAGTCGCCCGACTTCCAGGCGATCGAGCAGGGCCTGCTCGAGGTGCTCGACTCGGATGCGCGCATTCCGATGGTCAGCAAGATCGGCCCGCTGTACTACAACTTCTGGCGCGACAAGGCGCACCCCAAGGGCCTGTGGCGCCGCACCACGCTCGCCGAATACCGCACGCCGGAGCCCGACTGGGAGACGGTGCTCGACCTCGACGCGCTGGCTACGGAAGACGGCGAGAACTGGGTCTGGCACGGCGCCGACTGCCTGGAGCCTGCCTACGAACGCTGCCTCATTTCGCTGTCGCGCGGCGGCGCCGATGCCGACGTGGTGCGCGAGTTCGACCTGGTGAACATGGCCTTCGTCGAAGGCGGCTTCGCGCTGCCCGAGGCGAAGAACCACGTCACCTGGAAAGACATCGACCACCTGTACGTGGGCACCGATTTCGGCCCCGGCTCCATGACCAGCTCGAGCTACCCGCGCCTCGTGAAGCAATGGCGACGCGGCACGCCGCTGGCCGAGGCCGTCACCGTGTACGAAGGTGCGCACGAAGACATGTCGGTGAGCGCCTGGAGCGACCACACGCCCGGCTTCGAGCGCGATTTCGTCTCGCGCCAGATCGACTTCTACGACAGCGAAACCTGGCTGCGCGCGCCCGACGGCACGCTGGCCAAGCTCGACGTGCCCGACGATGCCAACACCGGCGTCACGCGCGAGTGGCTGCTGATCGAGCCGCGCGAAGACTGGACCGTGGCCGGCCGCACCTACACCGCCGGCTCGCTGCTGGCCGCACGCTTCGACGACTACATGGCCGGCGCGCGCGAGCTCACGCTGCTGTTCGAACCCGACGACACCACCGCGCTCGACGACTACTCGTGGACGCGCCACCACCTCATCCTCAACGTGATGCACGACGTGGTGAACCGGCTCGAGGTGCTCACGCCGCCGGCAGACGGCCTGGGCGACTGGGCCCGCGACAGCCTGGGCGGCGCGCCCGCGCTCTCGTGCGTGGCGGCCGGCGGCATCGACGAGACCGAGAGCGACGACTACTTCCTGACCGTGAGCGGTTTCCTGCAGCCGACCACGCTGTACATCGGCACCCTCGGCCAGGGCGAGCCGCAGCCGCTGAAGCACAGCCCCGGCTTCTTCGACGCCTCGCGCTTTCGCGTGAGCCAGCATTTCGCGACCTCGGCGGACGGCACGCGCGTGCCCTACTTCGAGATCGCCGCCAAGGACCTCGTGGCCGACGGCACGAATCCCACGCTGCAGTACGCCTACGGCGGCTTCGAGATCTCGCTGGAGCCGAGCTACAGCGGCGGCATCGGCCGCTCCTGGCTCGAACGCGGCGGCGTGTACGTGGTGGCCAACATCCGCGGCGGCGGCGAGTACGGCCCGCGCTGGCACCAGGCCGCGCTGCAGGAGAACCGCCTGCGCACCTGCGAAGATTTCGCGGCCGTGTCGCAAGACCTGTTCGCACGCGGCATCACCTCGCCCGCGCACCTGGGCGCCATGGGCGGCAGCAACGGCGGCCTGCTCATGGGCAACATGCTCACGCTGTACCCGCAGCTGTACGGCGCCATCGTGAGCGAGGTGGCGCTGCTCGACATGAAGCGCTACACGCAGCTGTCGGCCGGCGCCTCGTGGATCGCGGAATACGGCGACCCGGAACAGCCCGACGAGTGGGAGTTCATCCAGACCTTCTCGCCCTACGAGAACGCCAAGGCCGGCACGCCCTACCCGCCGGCGCTTTTCACCACCTCCACGCGCGACGACCGCGTGGGGCCCGTGCATGCGCGCAAGATGCACGCGAAGCTGCTCGCACAAGGGCACGACAGCAGCTTCTACGAAAACATGGAAGGCGGCCACAGCGCCGCCGCGGACAACAAGGCGTCCGCCTTCATGGATGCGCTCGGCTACGCCTACCTCTGGCACCACATCGGGAGACCGACATGAACAGCAGCACCGCCGCCACCGTCACCCTCGAACTGATCGGCGCGCCCACCGACATCGGCGCCAGCGTGCGCGGCGCGGGCATGGGGCCCGACGCACTCCGTGTGGCGGGCCTGGCCGAGGCACTGGCGGGACAGGGCTTCACGGTGCTCGACCGCGGCAACCTCGCGGGCCCGGCCACGCCGTGGGCGCCGCCCGCCAACGGGCTGCGCCACCTCACCGAGGTGATTACGTGGAACCGCTCGGTCTACGCCGCCGTCGACACCGCGCTGGGCGCCGGCCACGTGCCCGTGATGCTGGGCGGCGACCACTGCCTGGCGATCGGCTCGATCAGCGCCGTGGCCTGGCATGCACGCCAGCGCGGCAAGAAGCTGCGCGTGCTGTGGCTCGATGCGCATTCCGACGTCAACACCGAGACCACGAGCCCCAGCGGCAACCTGCACGGCATGCCCGTGTCGTGCCTGCTGGGCCACGGCCCCGCGGACCTCACGGGCTGGAGCGGCGAGCCCGCGGCGCTGGCGCACGACGCCATCCGCTTCATCGGCATCCGCAGCGTGGACGACGACGAGAAGAAAGCGATTCGCACGCTCGACCTGACCGTGTTCGACATGCGTCACATCGACGAGAACGGCATGCGCACCACCATGACCGAGGCGCTGCAGGACGTAGACGAGGACACCCACCTGCACGTGAGCTTCGACCTCGACTGCCTTGACCCGGCCGACGCACCCGGCGTGGGCACGGGCGTGCGCGGCGGGCCGACCTACCGCGAGATGCAGCTGTGCATGGAAATGATCGCCGACACCGGACGGCTGGGCTCGGTCGACGTGGTGGAGCTCAACCCCGCGCTCGACGTGCGCAACCAGACGGCCGAGGTGGCGGTGGAGTTGATCGAGAGCCTGTTCGGCAAGTCGACGCTGGTGCGCTGAGCGCGCCGTCGGTTCAGCCGCGGTTCGGCGACGGCGATACCGGGAAGGTCGTTGCAGCGGGGCGCGCAGACGGCTTCGGCGCCTCGTCCGCTGGCGCAGCATCGGACGGCATGTCCGGCCCGCCGCCCTGCAGGAAGCGCTCGACCAGCGTGAAGAAGCGGTCGTAGAAACGTTCGTCGGACAGCGTCTCGCTCGCCACCTTGACCATCGCCTCGTTGCTGCCGCCGAAAGGCAGCGAGAGTGAGCCGATGGCGCCCACGCCCAGGCTGGCCGAGTTGCTGCCCTTCTTCAGGCCGTAGCGGTCTTGCAGCGCGGTCGCGAAGGCCACGGTGCTGCGTCCGGACGAGGCACTGCCCGCACCCAATTCGCGTGCGCAAACCACGCGGAACTCGACCTCGACGTGCGTCTCGGCCGCGGGCTGAAAGCTCTTGCGCGCGGTCACCAGGTCGGCGTTGGCGGCCGTGACCATGTAGCCCTGGCTCAGCAACGCGCGGCGCGCTGCCTCGCAGGTCTGCGCCTCGCTGGCGGCGTAGTTGCGCGTGTGGGTGGTGGTCGAGTCGAAGTCTTCGGGTTCGTAGGCCTGGCGCGGGCCCAAGGTGCCGCAGCCGGTCAGCACGAGCACCGACAGCAGGCTCGGGAACAGAAACGCCGGCACGCGGGCCGGCGAAGAGAAGAAAGCAGCAGAAGAGGTGGGGGGCATGGCAGGGCGGAAAGGACACCGGATGCTAACCACCCGGCGGCTTCGCTTCGAGCCCCCGGCAGGCCGGGGGTTCCCGAAGGGCCCTGAAAGCCCCAGAGATCGCGTCAGGGATAGAGGCCGCGTTCCTGGCGCGCCATCAGGATGCGCTCGCAGGCCACCGCATACGTGGCCGTGCGCAGCGAGATCTTGTGCTTGTCGGCCGTGTCCCAGATCTGGTTGAGCGCGTTCATCATGATGCGGTCCAGGCGCACGTTGATCTCGTCCTCGTCCCAGAAGAAGGACGAGAAGTCCTGCACCCATTCGAAGTACGAGACCGTCACGCCGCCGGCGTTGCAGATCACGTCGGGCACGACCAGCACGCCGCGCTCGGCCAGGATGTCGTCGGCCTCGGGCACCGTCGGGCCGTTGGCGCCTTCGAGCACCAGCTTGGCGGTGGTCTTCTTGGCGCGTTCGGCGGTGATCTGGCCTTCGAGGGCGGCCGGGATCAGGATGTCGCAGGCGACGTCCCAGAAGTCTTCGTTCGGCACGATGTCACCGCCGGCCTTGAAGCCGACCACGCCGTCGGTGCGCGAGATGGGCACGAGCTGGGCCAGATCCAGGCCGTTGGTGTTCACGATGGTGCCGGTGTGGTCCTGCACCGCGACGATCTTGGCGCCGGCCTCGACGAACAGTTCGGCCGCGACCGAGCCCACGTTGCCGAAGCCCTGCACCGCGATGCGCGCGCCGCGCAGGTCCAGGCCCAGGCGGCGGGCCGCTTCACGGCCGGTGACGAACACGCCGCGGCCGGTGGCCTTCACTCGGCCCAGCGAACCGCCCAGGTGCAGCGGCTTGCCCGTGACCACGCCGGTGGCAGTGCCGCCGGTGTTCATCGAGTAAGTGTCCATCATCCACGCCATGATCTGCGCGTTGGTGTTCACGTCGGGCGCGGGGATGTCGGTGTGCGGGCCGATGATGATGCCGATCTCGCTGGTGTAGCGGCGCGTGACCTTCTCGAGCTCTTGCAAAGAGAGCTTCTTCGGATCGACGCGGATGCCGCCCTTGGCACCGCCGTACGGCAGGTTGACGGCCGCGGTCTTGATGGTCATCCAGGCCGACAGCGCCATCACTTCCTCGAGCGTGACGTCGGGGTGGAAGCGCACGCCGCCCTTGCCCGGGCCGCGGCTCATGTTGTGCTGCACGCGGTAGCCCTCGAAGTGGGCGATGGTGCCGTTGTCCATCTCGATCGGCACGTCGACGATCAGCGCACGCTTGGGACGCTTGAGGGTTTCGACCCAGCGCGCCAGCGGGCCGAGGTACGGCACGACACGATCGACCTGCGACAGGTAGGTGCCCCAGGGGCTGTTGGCCGTCGGATTGACGAAGGAGAGTTTCTCGTTCATGAAAGATCCCTTGGTTGGAATGGATGGGCGCAACGATATGCCGACTGCGGGCGGTGCGCCATGGCTTATGCATGCCGCGATGGCGGTTATGCAAGAGAAGTTGGAAGGCCCCTTGCGCTGCCTCAAGGCGCGGCCCGAAGCAGGTGGATACGCACATGACAAAACCGTCATCCAGACGTTATCGACCGCGTGGATGCGCTTCGTACAGTCGTTCTCACCAACCAAGCAACCACCTCAAGGAGTGAACGAACATGAAGCTGTCTTCCACCACCCGCCTGCTGAACACCGCCGCCGTTGCCGCCCTGCTCGGCCTCGTGGCCGCGCCGAGCTTTGCCGGCAACTACGCCGAAGGCGATCCGCGTCCCGCGCCCTTCGCGTCGTCGACGACGCGCGCCGCCGTGACGGCCGACGCCCAGCAGTGGCTGAAGACCGCGCCCACCCAGGGCTACAACGAAAACATGGGCCAGGAGCCCGTCGTCGTCTCGGCCAACAGCCGCGCCGCCGTGGCCGCCGACACCCAACTGTGGATTCGCTCGGGCCTGGCCGCCCAGCAGTCGGGCGAAGCCGGCGCCGACATGTCGCGCCCCGGCTACCGCGAAGCCCAGGCCGCCTACACCAAGCTGCGCGAAGGCCCGGCCTACGGCGCGCTGGTCGACCAGCTCTCGGGCCGCCAGGCCGCCGCACCCGGCGCGCCCACGGTGCGCTGAATGCGGTGAGCCACGGCTTTCGGTAGTCCAAACGACTGCGAAAGGGTAGTCCAACGGCATTTCCTTGGTTCTATCTCCTATGGCCGTGGCAAATAGGCCGCATTTTTTGCAGTCGATCGATGTGTGCGCCGGATAATTCTCGAATGCTTGATCTGGACCGCATCGATCTGCGCCTGCTGAAGATCCTTCAGGAAGACGGGCGCATCACCAACCTCAAGCTGGCGGAGGCCGTCGCGCTCTCCCCCACGGCCGTGCTGGCGCGCGTGCAGCGCCTCACGCGCGACGGCTTCATCCTGGGCTACGAGGCCCGCCTCGACCCCTACAAGCTGGGACGCGGCTTCACCGTGTTCGTCGAGGTGCTGCTCGACCGCACCACCGCCAACGTGTTCGACCAATTCAAGGCCGCCGTGCAGGTGCGCGACGAGATCATGGAATGCCACATGGTCGCCGGCGGCTTCGACTACCTCCTCAAGACCCGCATGGCCGACATGGCCGCCTACCGCGAGTTCGCGGGCACCGTGCTGTGGCAGTTGCCAGGGGTGCGCGAGACGCGCACGTATGCGGTGATGGAAGAGGTGAAGAGCAGCGCGCGCTTGCCGCTCGGGGTCTGAGAAGCCTAGGCGGGCTTGCGCGCCCGCCCGCCGAAGATCGCAGTCCCCACTCTGACCATCGTGCTGCCGGCACTGACCGCCGCTTCGAGGTCCCCACTCATGCCCAGCGACAGCGTGTCCAGCGCGATGCCCGCGGCGCGGATCGATTCGAACACCGCATGCGCGCGCAGGCACAACGCGCGCTGCGCCGCGAAATCCGCCGCCGGTTCGGGGATCGCCATGAGTCCGCGCAGCTGCAGCTGTGGCAAGACCGCCACAGCGCGCGCGAGGGCCAAAGCCTCTTCGGGCGGCACGCCGGACTTGTTCGCGCCGCCGTCCACATTGACCTGCAGGCACACCTGCAGCGGCGGCAGATGGGCCGACCGCTGGGCCGACAGGCGCTCGGCGATCTTCAGGCGATCGATGCTGTGGACCCAGTCGAACTGCTCGGCCACGGGCCGCGTCTTGTTGCTCTGCAGAGGGCCGATGCAGTGCCATTCGAGCCCCGCGCGCAGGTCGGCCAGCGCTGCGATCTTGTCCAGGCCCTCCTGCACGTAGTTCTCGCCGAACGCCGTCTGGCCGGCCGCGTGCGCCTCGCGCACGGCCTCCGGCCCGAAGGTCTTGGACACCGCCAGCAGGCGCACCGCCGCCGGGTCGCGCCCGGCGTCTGCACAGGCCTGGTCGATCCGGGCCCTTACTTGCTGGAGGTCGTCGCCAATCATCGTCATAATCTTCCGAATTCGTATCAAAACGTCACTAAAGCCTGCCCGAGGAGCCCCGTGGACATCACCCAACTGCTGGCGTTCAGCGTCAAGAACAAAGCCTCCGACCTGCACCTGTCGGCCGGCCTGCCGCCGATGATCCGCGTGAACGGCGACGTGCGCCGCATCAACGTCGATGCGCTGGACCACAAGGCGGTGCACGCCATGGTGTACGACATCATGAGCGACACGCACCGCAAGCACTACGAAGAGTTCCTGGAGGTCGACTTCTCGTTCGAGATCGACGGCCTCGCGCGCTTCCGTGTGAACGCCTTCAACCAGGCACGCGGTGCGGCCGCCGTGTTTCGGACCATTCCTTCGAAGATCCTCACGCTGGAGCAGCTCAACGCCCCGAAGATTTTCGGCGAACTCGCGCTCAAGCCGCGTGGGCTGGTGCTGGTGACGGGCCCCACGGGCTCGGGCAAGTCGACCACGCTGGCGGCGATGGTCAACTACCTCAACGAGAACGAGTACGGCCACATCCTCACGGTGGAAGACCCGATCGAGTTCGTGCACGAGTCGAAGAAGTGCCTGATCAACCAGCGCGAAGTGGGGCCGATGACGCTGTCGTTCTCGAACGCCTTGCGCTCCGCGCTGCGCGAAGACCCCGACGCGATTCTGGTGGGCGAGTTGCGCGACCTCGAAACGATTCGCCTCGCGATGACCGCGGCCGAAACCGGCCACCTGGTGTTCGGCACGCTGCACACCTCGTCGGCCGCCAAGACCATCGATCGGATCATCGACGTGTTCCCGGGCGAAGAAAAAGAAATGATCCGCGCGATGCTGTCGGAATCGCTGCAGGCCGTGATCTCGCAGACGCTGTGCAAGACCAAGGACGGCCAGGGCCGCGTGGCGGCGCACGAGATCATGCTGGGCACGCCCGCCATCCGCAACCTGATCCGCGAGGCCAAGGTCGCGCAGATGTACTCCACCATCCAGACCGGCCAGGGCTCGGGCATGCAGACGCTCGACCAGAACCTGACAGAGCTGGTGCGCCGCAATACGATCTCTGCCGCCGAAGCGCGCGGCAAGGCCAAGATTCCCGAAAACTTCCCCGGCTAGTCATGAGGCCCCCCGGCTTTTCACTTCGCTGCGCTGCGTGTAACTCCACCCCCCATGGGGGAGGCGCGGCCGCCTTGGGGCGGCCCGGCGGTCGGCCGCCGGCAGATTCAATCTAGACATCAAGGAGCGCTCTCATGGAACGCGATCAAGCCAGCCAGTTCATCAACGACCTGCTCAAGCTCATGGTGAGCCGCAACGGCAGCGACCTGTTCATCACCGCCGACTTCCCGCCGGCCATCAAGGTCGACGGCAAGGTCACCAAGGTGTCGCAGCAGGCGCTGGGCGCGCAGCACACGCTGGCGCTCACGCGCTCGATCATGAACGACCGTCAGACGGCCGAGTTCGAGCGCACCAAGGAGTGCAACTTCGCGATCTCGCCGACCGGCATCGGCCGCTTCCGCGTGAACGCGTTCGTGCAGCAGGGCAAGGTCGGCATGGTGCTGCGGACCATTCCCGCCAAGCTGCCGACCATCGACGGGCTGGGCATGCCGCAGGTGCTGAAAGACGTGGCGATGACCAAGCGCGGCCTCACCATCCTGGTGGGCGCCACGGGCTCGGGCAAGTCGACCACGCTGGCCGCGATGGTCGATTGGCGCAACGAAAACTCCTACGGCCACATCGTCACGGTGGAAGACCCGGTCGAGTTCGTGCACCCGCACAAGAACTGCGTGGTGACGCAGCGCGAAGTGGGCATCGACACCGACAGCTGGGAAGCGGCACTGAAGAACACGCTGCGCCAGGCGCCCGACGTGATTTTGATGGGCGAAATTCGCGACCGCGAAACGATGGAGCATGCCGTGGCCTTTGCCGAAACCGGTCACCTGTGCATGGCCACGCTGCACGCCAACAGCGCCAACCAGGCGCTGGACCGCATCATCAACTTCTTCCCCGAAGAGCGCCGCGCGCAGCTGCTGATGGACCTGTCGCTGAACCTGCGCTCGCTGGTGTCGCAACGGCTGGTGCCCACCGAAGACGGCCAGGGCCGCGTGGCGGCGGTCGAGATCCTGCTGAACACGCCGCTGATCTCCGACCTGATCTTCAAGGGCGAGGTGGGCGAGATCAAGGAGATCATGAAGAAGAGCCGCAACCTGGGCATGCAGACCTTCGACCAAGCGCTGTTCGACCTGTTCGAGGGCAACGCGATCAACTTCGAAGAAGCGATCCGCAACGCCGACTCGGCCAACGACCTGCGCCTGCAGATCAAGCTCAACAGCCAGCGCGCGCGCAGCACCGACCTGGCGGCCGGCACCGAGCACTTCGCGATCGTCTGAAGCCGCACCGCCGGCGCACCGCGGGGCGTGCCGGCTTTCTTTCTTTGGCTTTAAGCTGTCGGCCATGAGCAGCATCAACCCCCGCACCTACGAATCCGTTCCCGCCCAGACGGTGGCCTTCCTCGGCCTCGGCGTCATGGGCGGGCCCATGGCCGGGCACCTGGCCAAGGCCGGCCACACGGTCACGGTCTACAACCGCACGCCCACCAAGTCGCAGGCCTGGGTCGCCGAGTTCGGCGCGCCCGGCCGCCACGCCCCCACCCCGCGCGAAGCGGCAGCCGGCGCGGACATCGTGTTCTGCTGCGTCGGCAACGACGACGACCTGCGCTCGGTGGTGCTCGGCGACGACGGCGCCCTGGCCGGCATGAAGCCCGGCGCCGTGCTGGTCGACCACACCACGGCCTCGGCCGACGTGGCGCGCGAGCTGTCGAAGGCGGCGCTGGCGCGTGGCCTGCATTTCATCGACGCGCCCGTGTCGGGCGGCCAGGCGGGCGCGCAGAACGGCGCGCTCACCGTGATGTGCGGCGGCGACGCGGCCGTGTTCGAGCGCATCAAGCCGGTGGCGATGGCCTTCTCGCGCGCGGTCACGCTGCTGGGCGAGAGCGGCGCGGGCCAGCTCGCGAAGATGGTCAACCAGATCGCCATTGCGGGGCTGGTGCAAGGCCTGTCGGAAGCCATCGCCTTCGGCCAGCGCGCCGGCCTCGACATGGAAGCCGTGCTGGGCGTCATCAGCAAGGGCGCGGCCCAGAGCTGGCAGATGGAGAACCGCGGCAAGACCATGATCGCCGGCAAGTTCGACTACGGCTTTGCGGTCGACTGGATGCGCAAGGACCTGGGCCTGGTGCTCGACGAAGCCAAGCGCAACGGCGCGCGCGTGCCGGTGACGGCGCTGGTCGACCAGTTCTATGCCGACGTGCAGCAGGCCGGCGGCAGGCGATGGGACACGTCGAGCCTCATCATCCGGCTCAAATGAA